>JAJRXT010000005.1 GCA_024276125.1 bacterium | reverse complement strand
TTAAAATGTTTTTATATATCAGCTAGTTGGTGTTTTGTATAGATTTGATTGACGTAAAATTTTTGTAGAAGAGTGACATATCCCCTCTTGCTGTAGGGGCGGGTTTGAAACCCGCCCCTACAAGATAACAAAATCAAGAACGTTTATGTCGAACTCACGTTATTATAGAAACATCGAGCATATGCCTGCTATGTTCTTTTTCCTTGCGGATATGAGCCCAGTATTTTTAAGTACAGGCATTGTTCTTTAAGTTCATTTATGGCGCTTTTTACCTTTTCATCCTCCATATGCCCTTCTACGTCTATATAGAATATATATTCCCAGGCCTTTTTCTTGGATGGGCGCGATTCTATTTTAGTCAAATTAACCTGATAGTTGCTAAATGGTTTAAGCATTGTATACAGGGCGCCCAGACGATCTTTTATGGAAAACATAATGGAGGTTTTATCGCATCCGCTGCGCGGGCATAAGCCTTTGCTTATAATCAGAAAACGCGTAAAATTATTTACGCTGTCTTCTATGCCGTTTTTTAGTATATTAAGATTATAGAGTTTAGCAGCCATTTCACTGGCAATAGCGGCTGCTTTGGGATCTGAGGCGGCCTCTTCTGCGGCTTCCGCCGTACTTGCCACTTCAATAAATTCCAGGTTGGATACATTCTCGCGCAGCCAGCGTCTGGCTTGGGCTATAGCCTGTCTGTGTGAATATATTTTGGTTATATCGGAAATTTTACTGCTTTTAGACAAAAGGCAAAGGGATATCTTAACCAATATTTCACTCCAGATGTTTAAATCCGAATCAACGAACATATCCAGCGTGTGATTGACTATACCCTCTAAAGAGTTTTCAACGGGTACTACGCCAAAATTGGCAGCGTCGCGTTCTACTTCCAAAAACACATCTTCAATACTGCGTACGGGTAAAAAATTGGCCGATAAGCCGAATTTTTGCAGGCAGGCCAAATGCGTAAAGGTGGCCTTAGGGCCTAAATAAGCCACCTGCATAGGTCTTTCCAGCGATAATGAGGCTGACATTATTTCTCTAAATACCGGCCTTATAGCGCCATTGGGGAAAGGACCCTGATTTAGTTCTTCCAAGCGCCTAAATACGCGCTCCTCACGAGAGGGATCGTATACCTGCATGTTATTTTTATTCTTAAGCTCACCGATTTTAAGCACCACCTGCGCCCGCTTATTAAGCAAGTCTAAAATCTGGCGGTCAAATTGGTCAATATCATCTCTAAGTATTTTTATATCCATATTTTCCTCTGGTTATTACCTTATGTTATGCAAAGCCTGCTTCTTGATGTAGGGTGGATCAAGCCCATATCAGGAAAGAGCCTAAATTATATGTTAGGCGTTGTTATTTTGACAGTTGCGGATCCACCGCACCCACCGCCAATCATGGTGGATTCGGGGTAAACTTTTAATAATTTACTGTCTTTAAAAATTATCAAGTATACTTATAATTTACGACCCCTTAATCCACCCTACAGCGGTATCATTTTGTTGCGTAAGATGAGTTATTAATACTGTATGCAGGCATTTTATTTATTCCACTCTATTTTAGTCTTACCGGTATACCAACTTCCAGTTTATATACGCATGCCGCCGCATAAGCCATTTTTTGATTCATAAGGCCGGATAAATCACGGAAAAAGCGGCTTAGCGGATCAGCCGGTACAAGCCCCGTGCCCAGTTCATTACTAACAGCGATTAGCGCTGGTTTTATCCTTTTGGTCGCATTTATAAGTTTGTCTAATTCCAGATTGAGCAGTCTTTCACATTCTGCATGGTTTTCGGTATTATCCGGTTTAAAATCCGTATTGTAAATAAAATTATTTAAATATAAGGTTAGGCAGTCTATAATTATAACATCTACCGTATTATTTAGTTTTTCTATTGCGCCGGTTAAATCAAGCGGCTCTTCTACAGTCAGCCAGCGCGCCGGTCTTTGGCGTCTATGATGCGCAATCCGCCGGCTCATCTCCTCATCTCCGGCGGTGGCGGTGGCTAGGTAAGCTACGTTCTGGTAGGCGCCGGCCAATTCCTGAGCATAAGCCGATTTACCGCTGCGGGCCCCGCCTACTACTAATATAAGATCAGACATAGTTTTATTCCGCTTTCAAATAACAGGTGTCATTTAACAGCCTAAGTACGGCGTATCCATTTTGGTATTCTATAATATTCAGCGCTCCGAAATCCAGCTTTATAAAATTTATCCTATCCCAGCTAAGCTGTAACAGCTCTGCTAAAAGCAGCTTAATTACTCCGCCGTGGGTAATTATAACTGTAAATTCGCCATTGTCCGTATCCGGTGTACTATCTACTATGCGCTTATATTTAGCGGTGATTCGATTGTAAAAATCAGCCAGACGCTCGCCGTCTGGAAAGCGGAAATCCGGTTTCATATCCCACCAGTCACTAAATAATTGCTTATTATCGCTCATCATTTCAGCAAAAGACTTACCCTCCCAGCGGCCAAAATTCACCTCGCCCAATTGCGGGGTTATGTTTACGGGTAAATCAAATTTATTAGACAGCAGTCCGGCGGGATATTTGGTGCGCTGTAAGTGTGAGCAGTATATATTTTCAATCTGCCGGCGGGATAAAAATTTGCATAGATCATGGGCTTGCGTATAACCGGTTTTACTTAATGGTATATCGGTATTACCGAAGTACTTGAGTTTATCCGCATCCTGTATTTCAGGGTGTCTGATCAACATTATTTTTTTCATATTCCCAACACCTTACTTACTGGAGCAAAATTAAAATCCGTTAATAGACGCTCTAGCTTATATTCCATTTTATCCAAGTTATGATAATGGCGTATCTTGGTTAATTTTCCGACTGCCTGTATCGGCTGCCCCGGGTCTATCTCCCAGGGGTGAATATATATAATAGCCGGTTTTTGTCGTTTATTTAAAGAGGCAATCGCCCGTTTTATAAACCAATATGGCATAAAGCGCAAATACCCTCCTCCTGCAATTGGAATATTATTTCCCGCGAATTTAACCGTAGATAATGGGAACTCGGTTATTTTACCATTTTTACGGCTTATTTGGTGTATAAATCTTTCAGCGCCCGGTATACCGTATCTGTCGTGTATTATGGGGAATATACTGGAATCATATAAATAACCTGCCTGTATCAGGATATCTAATGCCCATAGCGTTTTATCAACAATAGAGAAAGCCGGCGCCCGGTATCCGCATACAATATTGCCGGTTAATTGTTCCAATAATTTTTTAGTTGTTTCTACATCTGTTTTAAACTCATCCGGTGTCTGCGTATAAATTAATTTATGTCCATAGCCGTGAGAGGCTATTTCATGACCGGCTGCCGCCGCCTGTTTTATTAGATCAGGCACACGCTGCGCCTGCCAGCCCAGCACAAAAAATGTAGCCTTTACTTTATGTTTGTTGAGTATCTCTAATAACCTGTTGACATTTCTTACTATTCTGCTTGGACAATTATCCCATTTTGCCGGCCCTATTATCTTTTCAAAGGCGATTGCATGATAATAATCTTCTAAATCAATACTTAGTGCATTTATCATATGTTGGTTAATAGCTAATGTTATGCAAAATCAGTTTTGGAATATAACGCTTTAGTGCAGACTATTTTTTGTAAGTAGCCAATTTTTAAGTCGGTCTGTAGGGGCGGGTTTAAAACCCGCCCCTACAACAACAATGAAATTCCTAAACAGAAATGTAGAAATGTACAAGGGTGGGTCAAGCCCGTATTATAAAAGAGTTTATAAAGATATGTTTAAGTATACGTTATCTTATAGTTGCGGACCCACCACACCTGCCATTGCTTAAGCGCTGGCGTGGTGGGTTCGAGGTAGTCTTTTTTGCGATTTGTTATTTTTTACTTATGTAAGTATACCTGTTATATAAAACCCCTTAATCCACCCTACATTTTTCGTGCGTAATATCAGTTAATAATTCGTCTACCGTAAAGCAGGGCAGGGCGATTTTAAATCCCTCTGCTGCAAGATGACAGCCTAAATCTACAATGGGCGGCAGGTTTAATCCCCATTCTTCCCATGGATGATTATGCGATAGGGCTTTATCAGGAGGCTCATCCAAAACAAGACTGCCGTTATTTAATACCATGATTCTGTTAGCGCCCCTTGCACGCTGTACTTGTTGTGATAACCATATAATGGTAGCGCCCTGCCGGTTAAGATCGTATATAATATGCCACAATGCTTCCGCCTCGTCCGGCGCTAAAAATGCGGTCGGTTCATCTAAAATCAGGCAATCGGGTTCCATAGCCAATATGCCGGCTAATACCACGCGCTGTTGTTCTCCTGCGGATAAATTGTGTACATGGCGGTTGGTATAACCTTCCAAGTTCAACTCAGCGAGGATTTTTTCTATTCTGGTTTTGATGCTTGCGCTGGGAAGCCGCATGTTTTCCAGACCAAAGGCTATTTCTTCTTCTACTGTAGCGGCGATTAATTGTTCCTGCGGTTTGGATAAGACCAAGCCGATTTGTGTATTTAGTGAATCCGTGTTTTTATTTATACCGGCAATTTGTATATTACCGTCTGTAGGCAGTAATATTCCGCATAGCAGTTTGGCTAGCGTCGTCTTGCCGCTGGCATTTGCGCCCAAAAGCGCCGCCCATTCGCCTTTGTTTATGCTAAAATTTATATTATTAATAATATTATGTTCAGATTGATGTTCGTCTCCATATCTAAAACATAGGTCTTTAACTTGTATCATAGACTTTTAATATGTAGATGCCGACCGAAAGATCGGCTATCGCTTACGTTAGTCTTATGGTTTGTTTTGTCTCTCTGACAGGTCGACCTAAAGGTCGGCTGCTACAGGAGACAGGCTGACCTGAAGGTCGGCATCTACAGGTATTTATGTTTCGGATGAAACATTCCAAAACTAACTTCATTCCTCTTATTGACAGTTTTTTGCGTACATGTTATTTTATAGTATAAGCTTGATTTGTCAAAATAAAAATTATTCTTTAGTCTTATACTAAGCTGCAATCAAAATTTCACGGTAGTCGGGCTCGTCTCTGGACCCGACGCCTAAAGATTCTGGCAGAGTACCAATTTGTTCACCGCTAGGTGTTTCGGGGTGAGACGCCCCGAAAGATAGGTAAAAATTCATTATTAAATCATATATTATGCCAACAGCCAATTTATTCAGGGAAATATAGACAGTGTTTGAAAAATTCAGACACGCACCCCAAATAAGTTCTCCCGCCCTTATTGCCCTTAGTTTTTTCTTAGCTATTATACTGGGAACGATCCTTCTTTGTCTGCCTATAGCCACGCACACCGGTTATATCAGCTTTATTGACGCCTTATTTACAGCCACATCAGCTACTTGCGTGACCGGTCTTATTGTGGTGGATACCGGGACATATTTTACTTTATTCGGTCAATTGGTGATTTTAGCGCTCTTGCAAGTGGGAGGCTTGGGTATTATGACCCTTTCCACTTTTTTTGCGGTACTCCTGGGTAAGAGAATCAGCATGAAAAATAAACTGATTATGCAGGATGCCCTGGATTATTTCCAACTGGACAATATAGGAAAACTGATTAAACATATCCTGCTGCTTACTTTTGGGGTGGAATTATTGGGCGCTGTTTCCTTATTTATGAGATGGCGTCATATTTTTGATTATAAGCGGGCGGCATATTATGCCGTATTTCATTCTGTATCCGCTTTTTGTAATGCCGGATTCTCTTTATTTCCCGATAGTCTGGTATCATTTAAGCAGGATACATTGATTAATGTGTCGATTTGCGCTTTAATCGTTATCGGGGGATTGGGTTTTGTAGTATTATTGGATATAGTTAGATTCTCAAGCTTAAAATTAAAGGGGGACTTCTCAAGATTTTCTTTGCAAAGCAAAGTGGTTTTGGTTACTTCCGGCATTCTTGTGCTTGGCGGCGCTCTGCTTATTTTTCTTTTAGAATATAATAGCATTTTAGCTGATTTTTGTTTAAAAGACAAGCTGCTGGTCTCCTTTTTTCAATCTATAACCTGCCGTACAGCCGGTTTTAATACTATTCCCATTGGGGCGTTGGGAAGCGGAACACTGGCTATTTGTATAGTTTTGATGTATATCGGGGCATCGCCTCAATCTACCGGCGGGGGTATTAAAACGACTACCTTTGCTATATTTATATCTACCTTACGTTCTTTGGTTTATGGACATGAAGATATTAATCTATTCAAACGTAGGATTCCTAAAAAAACTGTACATAAGGCGGCCTCTATTATAGGGCTTAGCGTGTTATTATTGATAGCGGCTACTATTGGTTTAATTGTAACCGAAAAAAACCAAGCTTTTGCTTATCATGGAAGATATGCGCTGCATATTCTTTTTGAAGCTGTATCCGCCTTTGGAACCGTGGGTTTATCTACCGGTATTACGCCTATGTTGTCTAGTATAGGCCGTATAGTGATTACTTTAATGATGTTTATCGGACGTATCGGTCCTCTTACTATGGCTTTAGCCATAAGTCATATGAAACCTACGGCAAGCTATAAATATCCAAAGGGTAAAATTACTGCGGGTTAAGGGATATTTTGGACATTCTACCGATTTTTCATATTATTTTACTGGCTGTTTTGCTGTTTTTATCGGCATGTTTTTCCGGTTCAGAGACAGCTTTTTTTGCCCTAAAGAGGACAAAAATAAAGCAGTTACAAGCCCAAAACGACCCTAAATCTAAAAAGATTACCGCCCTATTAAGCAATCCACGCCGCCTGCTTGTTACAATATTATTAGGTAATGAGCTGGTTAATATAGCCTCAACCGCCATAGCTACTACAATAGCTATAGAATTATTCGGTAAGGCGGGGCTTGCTCTGGCTATTTTAGGTATGATTGTTTTACTGTTACTGTGCGGAGAGGTTACTCCTAAAACACTGGCTATCTATAACCCGCTTAAATTTGCCCGTCTGATTGTCCGTCCTTTGAGCCTTTTTTATAAACTGATATCCCCTTTGCGAAAATTTATTCAGGGCTTTGTAGATATGCTGCTTCGCCCTTTTAATATAAAACATGTTGAAAAACCAATCAGCGAGGATGAATTTAAATCATTAGTGGATTTAAGTCAGGATGAGGGTATCCTAGAGCGCACCGAATTGGAGATGATCGAAAATGTATTTGAATTAACCGAGATTACCGCCGCTGAAGTTATGATATCCCGAAAGGATATGTTTTGCCTGCCGTTGGATGAAAGCTTAGGCAGCGCCATGAAGAAGATTAAAAAAAATCTGTATGCACGTATTCCGATTTATCAAAAAAGTATGGATAATATTGCAGGTATTTTATATACAAAGGATTTACTGATATATCAGACTAAAATAATGACGAATAAATCTATTAAGGACATTATGCACTCCCCGCGGTTTATTCCTCCCAGCAAAAAAATAGGCGAATTGTTGCGAGAATTTCAATCGCACAAGGTTCATATTGCTGTTGTGGTGAACAGGCAGGGTAAGACAATGGGTTTGGTATACTTACATGATGTTTTAGAGGAACTTTTCGGCGAGATTACCGATGAGTCACAAATAAAGATACGCTTAATACGCCAGTTAAATAAAAATACCTACAAAATTTCGGCAATGATGCACATTGATGATTTTAATCAAACTCTTAAGGTTGACTTACCCGTAAAAGATTTTGAAACAGTGGGGGGATTCTTAAGAGACCTATGGGGCAGAATGCCTAAAAAGGGTGAGACCATACGTTTTAATAAATTGGAATTTACCGTAACTAAAGCTGCCCCCGGGCATATTGCCGAGGTATTGGTAAAGACGAAATAATATACATTATATGGTGCGGAATATCGTTACAGCTACAGCCGCCGACCTTTAGGTCGGCCAGTTTGATGTTTCTATAATAGGTTTTAAGTAATGATTTCCTTAAAGTAGGGGTAGGTTTGAAACCTACCCCTACAGGAAATTTATGTTTCGGGGGTGTCTCACCCCGAAACATAAACGTACCAAGCAGATTATTAAAATCGGCGTAAACGATAGCCGACCTGAAGGTCGGCATCTACAAAAGATAAAAAAATGTCTGAAACCGCTATAATTTTAATTATTGTTTTTTGCCTGTTGGCTGAAGGGTTTTTTTCCGGCTCTGAGATTGCCATTGTATCTATAAGTAAAATTAAATTAAATCATATGGCAAAAAATGGCTCTAAGGCGGCGCAGTTGGTTCAGAATATGTTAAAACGGCCAACTCGCCTGCTTTCTACCACTTTATTGGGTACCAATGTGTGTACTGTTGTTGCTACGGCGTTAGCTACCAGCCTGCTTACTACAAGATATATCCGCAATGCCGATTTATACGCTACTTTGATTATGTCTCCCTTAATTCTTATATTTGCGGAGATAATCCCCAAAACCCTTTATTATCATTATAGGAATAAAATTACCCTGATTTTAATTTATCCGCTAAATGTGATTTATTTTATTTTCTATCCGGCGCTTTTTGTAATAAACGGTCTTATTAGAATATTGTTTAAAACATTAAATGCTGAAGATAAGGCGCAAGAATTATTTGTTACTAAAGAAGAGTTGAAATCATTGGTTAAACATGATAAAAAGGGAGAAACATTTGATAAGGTGGAGCGCGAGCTTATTGGGCGTATTTTTGAATTCGGAGATACATCGGTAAAGGAAATATTGGTGCCTTTAATTGATGTCATAGCTGTTGCTAGAGAAGCTACGAGTAATCAGGTGATAAACCTGGTGCAACAGGAGGGATTCTCACGTTTTCCGGTATTTTATGAGCGCGTTGATAATATTGTGGGTATTATAAACAGTTTTGATCTGATTTATGCCAAAGAGGGTGAGGATGATATTACCCGCTTTATCGCGCCGGCATATTATGTGCCGGAGACCATGCACATTGATAATCTCTTAAAAGAATTTCAGCAAAAGGGTATGCAGCTTGCGGTGGTGGTTGATGAATACGGCAATTCTCAGGGTATTGTTTCCTTAGAAGATATTTTAGAAGAAATTGTAGGCGAAATACATGATGAGTATGATGATGAGCGTAAATTGTATAAAAAATTGGATGAGGATTCTTATATTATAGACGCGCGTATGGAGCTTGATCATATCCGCGAAAAACTGGCAATTTAACTGCCGGAGGGTGATTTTGAAACCCTGGGGGGATTAATGCTGGATATAATGGAGCATATACCAGATCCGGGTGAAAAAATTTGTCTAAAAGATGTGGAACTTATTGTCTTAAAATCAGACGGCCGCAGTATTAAAAAGATAAAGTTGAAAAAAACCGTAGCAGGGTAGGGCGAAAAAATATGTCATTCTGAACAGAGCGTAAGCGCAGTGAAGAATCTACTCGCTGTTGCGGGGGGAGATTCTTCGGCCTTTGGCCTTAAGAATGACAGGCTAATAAGAGTTCCTCATTTGGTATGTCTCATACCGAAACGATTGCTTCCCGCCGGGTGTTTCGGGGTGAGACAACCCGAAACATAAATTTGAGGGCGGGTTTAAAAACCCGCGGCTACGTTATACATAAAAAATTACATGTTTACAGAGGCATCTTATGCTAAGTAAACAATTACTTTTTTTAAATTTATTATTCTTAACTTTTATAATATCTATACAACAAGCGCAGGCCAAACAGCTTACTATTTTGTATACAGGGGAGACGCATGCCGCCTTAGAACACTGTGACTGCCCTATTGCCCCCAACGGAGGAATAGCGCGCAGGGCTACTGCTATAGCGCAAATAAGAAAAGAGGGCGGTAATGTCTTACTGCTGGATGCAGGCGGGACTTTTGCCGGCGGCGTATACGATGAGCATACTCAAGGTGAAAAGTTGGATAAAATACGCACTAAGCTCTATCTTCAGGCAATGGAATACATGGGTTATGATGTTATGTCCATAGGTGATGAAGAGCTGATGTTCGGGCTTGATTTTCTAAAAGAATTAAGCAATAAATCACCGATTGATTTTATATCGGCCAACCTGATTAACCGTGATACTAATAATCCACTGCTTGTCCCATATGTTATAAAAAAGATAGGCCAAACCCAAATAGCTGTAATTGGGCTTACCACCAAACAGGCCAAACAGACCATGCCAATCAGCCAGCGTAATAAGATAAATCTTATGAACCCGATAGAGAGTCTGAAACAGACCTTAACTCAAATAAGAGAAAAACAACGCATTGATCTGGTTATTGTTCTTTCTCATTTGGGAGAGAAAAAATCGCGGGAATTATTAAAGAAAATGCCGGATATTAATATAGTGATAAATTCTCATACCAAAGAATCCACTGAAATGATAGAAAAAGTGGGACGTGGAATATTGCTTCAGTTCAGTTATCAGGGAAGAATCTTGTGGCGTTTGGATGTTGAATTAAATGAGCAGAATGAGATTGTCAAGTATAACCTAAAACCTATTGGCCTAAGTTCTGATTTTGCCGATGATGATAAGATGTTAAAATTGCGGGAAGGCTTTGAACAAACACAACAACAGGCCAAGGTTGAATTTGATTTATACGTAGCTTTAGATTACTGTATTTATTGCAGGCAGGCGGAGTTTTTGGTATCTAAACTGGTTAATAAATTTGCCGATCAGCTTGATTTTAACTTATATTTTGTTCCTCCAAAAAACATGAGTGAAACCAATGCACACATGATACATGAAGCGCAGGTTCAACTCTTGATACAAAAATATTTTCCTCTTATGTTATGGGATTATCTTAATTGCCGCAATCAGGATGTAGCCGGCGTATCGTGGCAGAATTGCGCCGAAGGGCTGAAAATTGATGTAAACAAAATCTCTAAAGCGCTTGATATAGGCGAGGGTAAGAGATTATTAGAGCATAATATACAGCATGCCAAGCAACTGCGTATCCACAGTACGCCGAATGTTTTTATTAACCATAAACCATATAAAGAGCGCTTGGAAGAGGTGGCTGTAAGTAAATATATATGCGGGATTATTTCCGATAAAAAAGATGTTGCCGCTTGTAAAAGCTTACCGGAATGCCTGATAGATGATGATTGTTATCGTAAGGGTATGCTGGGTAGTTGTAAAACGGATAAAGACGGACATGCAAAATGCAGCTATCGGGCGGCGGCGCATATTCCTTTGATTATTGTGCAAAGTAAAATGACTATGGCCGGCGATACCGATATATATAAGCAATTAGAGCGGGTGTTTCCGGGAATAGAAACAGAATATATTGATGCGGCCTCCCCCAAAGGAAAACGGATTATATCAGAGTATAAAATAGAGAGATTACCGGCTTATATTTTTTCAACCGCTTTACTTAAGGCCAAAAATATAGCGGAGATTAAAGTCAATCTTAAACAGGTTAAAAACAGACTGATACTCTCTCCGTCGGTAACAAGATCGCACACCTATATAAAACGACCCTATCAGCCGGGTAAACTGGCATTTTTATTCTCTCCCTTATCTATGCAGTCCAATAAGGTATTAGCAGATATTTACGAGATTTTAGACGAGAAAAAAGCGGCTGTAGATTTTTCATTATATTATATGATACGATTTGATGGAAATGGTCAGTTAGTAGCGCCTAATGGTCAGGCTGAATTGGAAGAGGCAAGCCGTCAGATGGTGATTAAAATAAAATATCCAAAGAAATTCAGGCAGTATTTGAAAATAAAAAACAAAAAATTAGACAGCTCCTATTGGGAAGAGCCATTTATAGAATTGGGACTTGATCCGGAAATAATAAAAAAAATGGCTGCATCGGCTTCGGCTGAAGCTGTATTAATTGAACAAGCCATGAATTTAGAGGGTTTGGATATTGCTCCAGTGCCTTTATTTTTAGTTAATAATCAAGAGCTGGTTGAGCTGCGTAATCGGCAGCAATTTAACCAATTACTGGATAAGCTTAAAACTCTTACCGCCAAGGAGAAAGGCAATGTACCAAAAGCACAAAAATAAAGGGTATTTTATTAGAAGTCTTCTGATATTATTACTGACCGCTACATTGTACAACTGCGCGCCTAAAGCGGCAAAACCCACCTTGCCGATTGATGGCGCTCCTATTATCTCACATGAGATAACTCCGTACGAAGTAAAAGATAAATTGGATAAAGGGGAAGAGTTTATTTTATTAGATGTACGGCAGCCGGAGGAATATGCTCAAGGTCATCTGGAGGGCGCTATGTTGATTCCGCTTGATCAATTGGATAAGCGTTATAGCGAACTGGATAAAAGCGAAGATATTATCGTATATTGTCGAAGCGGGCGCAGGAGCGGGATTGCTGCTAAGATGCTTATAAAAAACGGTTTTAATGACGTAAGGAATATGATTGGAGGGATAATGGACTGGCCTTACAATACGGTCAAATGATGCGTAATAAAATTATATTACTGGTTTGCGTCTGCTTGTTGACAGGATGTGCCGCTTATCATGTTTTAGACGGCATAGACCAGCCGGTTAGACTTTATAATTCTACAATTTATGAAAATACTCTCTGGCGGGGCGATATTATAGTAAATGGCATTGTAACGGTGCCCGCCGGAGTTACTTTAAAGATAGCGTCCGGCAGCCGGGTTTTGTTTACCAATGATACTGATGATAAAAAATCAAAAAAGAGCGGTCTTTATGTAAACGGTCAGATACTGGCTTTGGGTAAAAAGGATAAACCTATTATATTCACCAGCGCTCTTACCTCGCCTGTAGCCTCGTCTTGGGGTGAAATAGAAGTAGAATACAGTCCGTACAGCAAATTTGAATTCTGTCGTTTTAAATATGCCGACTGGGGATTGCACCTGCATTTTTCAGCGGTAGAGGTAGATAATTGTACTTTTGAGAACAGTACGGGAGGGTTGCGCTTTAGGAGCGGACCTATCAGCATAACGCATAATATCATTAAAAATAACAAAATTGGTATGCGCTTTATTTACAGCCAGCCGATTGTTAAATATAACGATATATCCGGTAATCTAACCGGTATTTTTATTAGAGAAGGCGCGAGGCATCCTGATATATCGTATAATAATCTGAATAACCGCCATTATAATATCCAACTGGGCGAGGCGCAGGAATATGATATAACTTGTCCTCATAATTGGTGGGGTTCTACGGATATTAAAATTATTGAAAAATATCTATTTGATAAACAGGATGCCGATTATATAGGGCGCATTTTTTATGATCCTATAGCCAAAGGTAAATACCTGTCATTCTGAACGAAACGAAGTGGAGTGAAGAATCTGCCCCCATATGCGAGTAGATTCTTCGGCCTTTGGCCTCAGAATGACAGGCTAATTGACAAAATGTCTATATGTTATATGTTTCGGGGTGAGACACTCCGAAACATATAGAAGTTTTTTTTATACCTGTAATTCTGAATGAAGCGGAGCGCAGTGAAGAATCTATCCCCCTTATCTGCGAGTAGATTCTTCGGCTTTCGGCCTTAGAATGACAGGCTTTCACAAGTCAACGGCATTGAGGGTGAGGGGCGTTTTGATGTTTCGGTTTGTCCATATTTTTCGGGGCGTCTCACCCCGAAACACCTGCGGTCAGCAATTAGTTTCGGTTTTAGACATTCCGAAACATATAAACCCGCCATTAGACAGGCCGACTTAAAAGTCGGCGGCTACAATTTTGTCATTCCCGAGGGTTTTATTGGGAATCCAGTAAAAAGCGTCAACAAACAATAAATAAGGTAAATAAATGAAGGATTATCTTTCCCTATATAAACAAAAAACACCAAAATCGCATAAATTATACGAACGTGCAAAGGCGGTAATCCCGGGTGGGATATGTCACAATCTAAGATATCATCCGCCTTATCCGTGTTACATTAGCCATGCCTTAGGCTCTAAATTCTGGGATATAGACGGTAATGAATACTTAGATTTTTGGCAGGGGCACTATACGCATATACTGGGGCATGCCAACCCTTATATAAAAAACCGGATGGCCGAATTGGTAAGTAATGGGATGATGAACGGTATAATCAATCCGCTGGAGGTGGAACTTGCCGAATTGGTATGCGAGTTAATACCCTCTGCGCAAAAAGTCAGATTCTGCTGCTCGGGTACGGAGGCCAGTATGTATGCGGTAAGGCTGGCTCGCTCTTATACCAAACGCAATAAAATCATAAAAATTCAAGGCGGCTGGCATGGGGCTAACAGCGATTTATTATATGCGGTGCAGAAGCCATATGAAAAACCGGACTCACTGGGGCTGCCAAATAACGGAGTGGATCAGGTTATAGCTGTTACCTTTAATAATACTGATATGGCAATAGATGCCATTCGTAAGCATGCAGATGATCTGGCCTGCATAATCCTGGAGCCGGTCTCAGGCGTGGGCGGGTTCATTGCCGCAGAAAAAGAGTTTTTGTCTGCAATACGTAAAGAGACGTACAAAGCCGGCGCATTACTTATTTATGATGAAATTATATCCGGTTTCAGAGTGGCTTTGGGGGGAGCGCAAGAACTGTTGGGGGTTGTCCCGGATATAACAGTATTAGGTAAAATCTTGGGCGGCGGCCAGCCGATTGGAGCGGCGGCCGGCGCTGCCGATATTATGGATATATGTAATCCGAATATTCATATAAACAAATGGGAGCGCGCAATGGTCGGCGGGGGTACGTTTTCCTGTATGCCTGCCAGTATGGCGGCGGGTATTGCTATGTTGGGCTATCTTAGGCAGCATGCCGAAACCATTTATCCGCAACTGGCCAAAGTGGGTGAAAACCTGCGCCTGCGTATTGAAAAAGCCTTTGGGCAATATGATATATACGCAAAATGTACGGGAGTGGGATCGCTTTTTATGACGCATTTTCCGATTAATAAAAAAATAAAAATAGACAGTCCATATGCGGCAAATTACCTAACCGATGTGGATAAAAGGGAAGTGGAATTAAAGACCAGATTACTGGCTGAAGGCGTATATGTAATGCACGGGGGAGGGGCGGTATCCACTGAGCATACCGGCGCTGATCTGGATTCTTTTATAGAGCAAATAACACAAATTGCCGCTGAGATGAAGGGATAGTTTATATACTAACTCATGTTACGCAAAACTCGTTTCTTAATGTAGGGTGGGTCAAGCCGGTATTATGAAAGAGTTCCAAATATATATTTAAGTCGATATTATCTTAATGGTTGCGGACCCACCACACCAAGCGCTATAGCAATCTCGCATACGGAGGCAGATTCTTCACTCCGCTTTGCTTCGTTCAGAATAGACAGGCAACAGAAGTAACCAGCCCCGTAGATTTATCACGCTGTACAAAAAGGGGGTAGCGACCAATGGAAGCGTAGGGGGGAACCCCCTAATATGGCTGGGGCGACACGCTCCCGATGGATTATTTTGATCAAAAAATAGCAGGGGAGGCCTATGATGCTGCAAGTGCAATACTTGGGTTCTGTGAAAATAGAATCAGTTGATTATAATACCCTAATAAAAAACCTGAAACAGGCTTGCCGTAATATAAGAAAAAAATATCCTGATACAATAAAAATACTTCTATTTGGTTCATTTGCTAAGGGGGATTATACGCCGGCAAGCGATATTGACATATTGATAATCGTAACTAATATTGAGATTCCCTTTTTAGAACGAAGAGATTTATTTACCGATTTTTTCTCAGAGATTCCCTTTGATGTAAATATGTTGGTTTATACTGAATATGAAATTGATAAAATGCAGAAAGAGAATAATCTATTTATAAGGCAAGTATTAAAAGAGGGTAGGCAATTGTGAGTTAGTGCATTGTTTCATTAAAATGTACGCCATAAATTGTCATTCTTAAGGACGGAGGACGAAGAATCTGCCAGCGTATGCAAGTAGATTCTTCGCCTTGCTTCAGAATGACAGGTAACCCCGAAAGCATTATTGACAATTAAAACGGCTTATACTAATATGTATAAATGTTACCAAAATGATATCAGACACTAAAAACAAACTATGCGTGTGTATATAGCGCAACAAACCAAAACAAAAGTAAGGAGCAAGGGCAATGGTTTATTTGTCTATGGCCTTTCACCAGCACCAACCGGTAGGTAATTTTGACCATGTAATAGAAGAATCTTATAAACAGGCGTATTTACCGTTTGTTCAAGTCTTAACGCTCCATCCTGAAATTAAGCTTACCATGCACTATTCAGGACCGCTGTTGAAATGGCTGGAGCGCTCTCACCCTGAATTTTTCGAGTTGCTTAAGAGCTTGGTCGATAGGGAGCAAATCGAATTTATGGCCGGCGGATTTTATGAACCAATACTACCCATTTTGCCTCGCCGTGATAAGTTTGATCAAATAAATAAAATGATAAAATATATCAAGACGCATTTTGGCTATAAAACGCGTGGATTATGGCTGGCTGAACGCGTTTGGGAGCCGCATCTGGCGGCGGCTATTCGTTTGTGCGGGTTGGATTATGTTATTTTGGATGATTCGCACTTAAAAGAAGCCGGCATAGAGGATAACCGGCTTTACGGCTATTACCTGACCGAAGAGGAGGGATATACTCTAGCGGTGTTTCCTAGTATAAAAAAACTACGATATACCATGCCTTTTGCTCCGCCTGAGGAAACCATAGAATATTTAAGGAACATAGCTGGTATGGGGGATGATTTACTCGTTCAGGTGGGCGATGACGGGGAAAAATTCGGCAGTTGGCCGCATACCTATCATACGGTATATGAAGAGGGCTGGCTGGACAGGTTTTTCAGCCTGCGTGAGGAAAACAGAAGCTGGCTTTGCACCATACCTCATTCTACATATATGGACCGGCACAAGCCTTTAGGCGGCGTATATTTACCTACTGCATCGTATGCTGAGATGATGGAATGGGCGCTGCCGACGAAGAAACGGCTAACCCTTGAGGCGGCGCTAAAAAGGGTGGGGGACGACCCGCAGCTTGATTTTTGTCTGCCGTTTTTAAAGGGCGGTTTCTGGCGGAATTTTTTGGTTAAGTATCCTGAGAGTAATAATATGCACAAAAAGATGTTGTATATAAGCCAGAAACTAAGCCGCTTGGAAAAATTAGCGGTAAATCCCGATAAATATGAATCAGCTAAAGACGAATTACAGCAGGGTCAATGTAACTGCGCTTACTGGCATGGGGTTTTTGGCGGATTATACTTACCTCATCTGCGCCATGCTATATATGAGCATTTGATCAAAGCAGAATGTATTGTGGATGCTCTGCGATATCCCAAAAACACAAACCGCTTGGAATTTGATGAGACTGATTTATTAAAAAACGGAACAACCAGTCTTATGGTAAACACCAATCAGTATAATTTATATTTAAATCTGGAGCAGGGCGGAAGTATATACGAGTTTGATTATAAGCCCGCTAAAATAAATTTACTGAATAATTTTACGCGTCAGTATGAGGCTTATCATGAAGATATTAAACAGCAGGTAGGCCATAATCAGAATCTTGATGATAATCAAGGGCCTCAAAGCATTCATAATATTCAGAATTTAAAGGAAGAGGGGTTGGAGCATTATTTAAGTTATGACTGGTATCAGCGCAACAGTCTGCTGGATCATTTTCTGGCGGCAGATACTACTATAAAAAGTTTTAAGGAATGCAGCTATGGCGAATTGGGGGATTTTGTAAATCAGCCGTATAATTATACCAAACGAAAGACGATTAAGCAGTTTAATATAAATTTATATAGAGCCGGTCAAGTTGACGGTCGTTCTTTGTCTGTTGAGAAGCAATTGAAATTAAATCCGGTCACAAGCGCGATAGGTATAAAATATAAATTGCAGAATTTATCGTTAGATACTCAGGATTTATGGTTTGGCGTGGAGTTTAATATAAATCCGCTGCATCAGTGGGGCACTTTTTTTCAAGCCGGCGATACTAAAAAGGGTATAGATGATAATTTGGTACTGGAGGGGAAAAATAGGCTTGCTCTTATAATTAAGGATTTGGGAATACGGGTTGATTTTACTATGCAGCAGGCATCAGATATATGGTGCTTTCCTATATATACAGTTTCTCAGGCTGAATCCGGCTATGAACGCGGTTATCAGGGCTCTAGTATTTTAATACATTGGCGCATCAGATTAGAGGGACAGGAAAGCTGGCAGGTACAGATGCAAAAGGAAGTCAAAAGCATATAAGGGCGAGGCCGCCTGCGGGTAATTTAAGGGGCGTTCTTAAAGTCGGGGGAGCATTATAATGATGTGCCGCCGACTTTTAAGCCGGCTAATCCGAATAATTCGGGAGTTAATCTTAAGGCAATGTGTACCTTGTTGAAATTATAGGCTTTTTACGCTTCCAATAGAAAGCTTGTAAATCCAAATTGCACTTTTGATGTTTCGGCTTATTCTCAAGCCGAAACTGTTAAGAAAAACGCACGCCTTAGTGGTTTCGGCTTCGGGACATACCAAACATCGATAATTATATGGGCGCTGATATTATCATTCGGTTATTTTTCTTTTTTGGTACATTTTTATTTATAGTTTTCTGGGAAATGCGTTTTCCGCGGCTAAAATTATCAGAGCCCAAAACTTACCGCTGGATAAACAATTTAAGTCTGGTTTTACTAAACAGTCTGGCGCTTCATCTACTGCTTCCGCTTATGGCAATAGACATTGCGTATTGGGTAATAAAACAAGGATGGGGAATCTTAAATTTCATTCATTTGCCTTATGGACTATCGGTGATATTAAGTGTAGTTATATTAGACATGGCTATTTATCTACAGCATGTGCTTTTTCATTATATTCCATTGTTTTGGCGCTTACATAAGGTTCATCACGCTGATTTGGATTATGATGTTACTACTGGATTACGCTTTCATACGATAGAGATTATTTTATCCATGGGAATAAAAATGTTGGTTGTACTTTTGGTTGGTATTCCTCCAATTGCGGTTATTATATTTGAAATACTACTTAATGCCGCCGCTATGTTTAATCATGGTAATATTTTATTGCGGGAAACAGTAGACCGCAGGTTGCTGCTTATACTTGTTACGCCTGATATGCACCGGGTGCATCATTCTGTTATCATTGCCGAAACCAACAGTAATTATGGATTTAACCTGCCTTGGTGGGATCGATTATTTGGTACGTATATAGAGCGGCCAAGGGCTGGGCATCAAAATATGACTATTGGTCTGGCAAAATATCAACAGAGTCACCGTCAAAATCTATGGTGGATGCTAAGCTTGCCATTAAGGAAATAAATTGAATAAAATGTTCTTAGCCTGTCATTCTGAGGCTGAAAGCCGAAGAATCTACTTGCATACGTGGAGGCAGATTCTTCGGCCTTGCGGCCTTTAATGGGCGTGTCGCCCAATCCATTTTAGGGGGATTCCACCTACGCTTCCGTTGGCCGCTCCCCCCTTTTTATTAACAACTTATAAACTCATGTTACGCAAAAAAATAATAATGTCACTGTAGGGTGGATTAAGGGGTTTGGTATAACAGATATTGGTTATAAATTAAAGGCTGTAAATTATGAAAGGATTACCCCGAATCCACCGCCTCTACAATTACTTATAGGGTAAGTATGGTGGAGCCGCAACTGTCAAAAAAGTAATCCGAGTATATCTTTTTATACTCTTTTTCTAGCATGGGCTTGCTCCACCCTACATGTAAAAGCAAGTTTTGCGTA
>JAJRXT010000061.1 GCA_024276125.1 bacterium | reverse complement strand
GAATATATGCGGGAAAAAGGAGTAACCGTTGAAGAATATATCAATAAAGGCGTTTTATTTGCGGTAGTTCATGCCGAGCTAAATTATAAATCCCCTGCAAAATATGGCGATATCATTTCTATTGCCACCCAACTTACCCGCCTAAAATCTGTAAGCCTTCTGTTTGAACACTAGATAATTAATTCCATAAACAAAAAATCAATTGCTACAGGCAGTGTAAAGTTGTGCTGCCTTGATAAAAATTGGAAAATACGTTCTATACCCAAGGAATTTTTCCAAAAATTGTCGTAACAGGTTGTATAAGAGAGATTCTTTGTCGTTTAGGGGGGGCGCCAGCCGGCTATTTTTTTTGTGGATAAATTTGGAGATAAAGTATAAAATAACCTGACTTCGACATAAAACTCGTTGATTTTATTAAAAGGAAATTGTCATTCTTAAACGAAACGAAGTGGAGTGAAGAATCTACTCGCATACGGGGGCAGATTCTTCATTCCGCTACGCTTCATTCAGAATGACGCTTCTTTAAATCAACAGTCTTGCGTCAAGTGGCCGGATATAGCTTGACAGGCATACACTTTAATTTGCATTAACATGTTTATGTTCTTTAGACATAAAAAGGGAGAGAAGATTTCCCTCAAGACTTTATGACAGTTTAGTAGCAGATGGTTTTTTATTAATATAGAGGTAGAAAGGAGGAGACACCCCTATAAAAAATCCCGTCAAAAAGCCAAATGCTTCTCTCCCTTTATTTTTAAGCTATACTTTAACCGTGACAGCCTTTACACTTTGTTGGCGCTTTATCTTTGTGTTTTTTATGACAGCCGTCCTTACAGGTTTTATGATAAGCTTTCTTGATTTTTACCTTATTGCCGGATTCATGGCAGGACTTACAAGCTTTAGGATCGTGACCTGCTTCCATCTTATGGTGGCAGCCCTTACAATCTGTTTTTGCTTGGTGTACATGATGCTTAAAATTCTCTACTTTTTTCTTCTTACCATTGTAATCCAGGGTCATAGTTTCCGGACCCTTGTTTTCTGCAAAAGCAGAGCCTGTTAAAGCGCCCATACATCCCATAGCCAACACTACTGCAAAAACTACTATTTTCTTTTTCACAAACATTCCTCCTCCTTTTTTCATACTACATGCCTCCTTTTTTTTTGGGTTATTAGGTTAACGCATTCCTTTTTCCTGAACGTAAACATAAAATACACACTAAATTTGCTAATCACAAAAAAATCTGCTACTAAAAGTATAAAATTAGGTGTTATTTAACCTTAATCAGGTCGTATTCAGGCAGGTAATGCAATATGTGTGATAAAAGAAAGCAGGTTTCATGCCAAAAGATGCCATAGTGTAAAAAAAACAAACTATCTTTCTGTAAACTAAAATTAAATATGTGCTGGTTTTGCAAAATAAGCAAAACAAAGAGGCGAGTAAGTCAAGTTATGTTTAGGGCGCTTATGCCCCAATCGGCAGGCGCTATTGCCCCATTTTAAATAAACCTTTTCTCATTTCCGATAAAGACATTCGGGAATGAGATTTTGAGAAATTTTTGCTAGGCCTTTGTACAATATGGGTCAATAAGGCAGCCATTAGGGCATAGCTTGCCATTGCGAAAGATTTTCCCATCGTTTATCTGCAAATCCCCGCTAACCAGTTCCTGCACGGTTTGGGTTAATAAGGGCAGTTCACGTATAACCCCTTGGCGTCTTATTTCGGCAAACAGCGGCTGCGCTTCGCCTTGCGCAGCCTTTATCCGTTCTATACCATGTTGATTCAAGTCTTCTTGCCAAGCAAGCCATAAATGATCAAAGCCCTCTCCTTTGATAGGATAAGTGCAGTAAGTAATCGGCTGCCCCGCATCCAGTTTTGGGCTTACTAAATGTATTGTTACTCCGCTTTGCCTGGCTTTTTCTTTAATAAGCTGCCAGATAACCTGCTGCCACGTGCCTTTGGGACCGCCGGGTATGGCGGGATGCAGGTTTATCATATTGTAAAAATCGCATAATATGGGGCTTACTATAAGCATATAACCGGCCAGTACAATAAATTTGGGCTGATAGGGGGTAAGCAGTCTTAATATCTCGCGATCATAATCTTCCCGCCATGTACTCATAATCTCTGGGTTTTGCTTACCTTTTTTGCGCATTTGCGGTTCAAATTCAGCCGATGAAAAACAAACCGGCTCTATCCCCAATTCTCTAACCAGTTTTATAAATTTATCGCTTTCGGGGCGCTCTCCTTCTTGCCTGTTTAAAAATACAAAATGTATATGAGCCTGCAGACTGCTCTTTGACAAAGCTTTATGCACGCTAAGCAATAACTGCCTGGCCGCCTCATCCCTTCCTGTAGAAAACCAGCCTATTTCATACATAATTAAACACCTCCGGGTTTATGGTCAATATTGTATAAGGTTTAAAATAAAGTTGGATAAATTAAAGAGGTTGAGTCTATATATTATATAATACATGTTATTGTATTTGTTTTCCACTATTTACTTTTAATCTTTGTTTCTTTATACTGCGAGCTGTGCCGTAAGCGCTTAGAATCTGAAAAACACTCTCAATCTGTCATTTCTGCGGAGGAAGCAGCCGCAAAAAAATTACCCGAATCAAAAAAAGCTAACCATTTGATCTTGTGCCATATCTTGTGTATGTCATAGCAGGTAAGTCAATGTATTGTGCATTTTCCCCTTGACACCCTGTTTCCATTGATGTTTAATTTTATTAGCTGTCATTATGAATGAAATGAAGTGGAGTGAAGAATCTATCCGCGTATGCTCACAGATTCTTCGGCCTACGTCCTCAGAATGACAGGCTAAAAAGAGCTTTTCATTATAGTATTGAGCTTAAGCTTAATTAGGGGTTTATATCCCCTTCCAAATCAGCGGGCTAAGGACAAGCCACACCCCTGCAATACAATAAAAGCAACAAGTCTTATGTAGAGTTCAGATTATTACTGTTATCTGTGGCATAAGTTTTGCTAAACGAAACCTAACCTATCACTAAAGGGGTAAAAACAATGAAAAGAGTTAAAACCTTAAACAGCTTAGGCATTATTGTTTGGATTGGGCTAACAATAATTGGAATGATAGTTTTTATGCAAACCAGTTCCACAGCGGGAGAAATGGAACTGAAAACTTATACTTATGATGATGCTGATGTGGAAATCGGCGCCGGCTATTACTACAAGCTGGAGGATATTGATCTATATGGCGTATCTACACCTTTCACGAACCCATTGCCGCTGAATGGATATGCCTAAAACCTGTTACCCCTGAAAATGAGGCTGAGCTTAGCTGGTTAATGCCGGAGCGTCCGGTATTTACCTGGGATAACGGAATTTGCGAGGCTTCGGCTGTTAAATTCTCCAATTCGGCCGATTTTTCACAAAGCATAACCTTCAGGGTAGACGGTGCAAGCGGACAATGGCAGGCTGCGCCCGACCAATGGGCTAGAGTCCGTAAATTAGGCAGTGACGGCAGCCCTGTATACTGGAAGCTGGTTGGCGTAGATGTTTTTGGTAATGATACCTCAGGGCAGGTTAACAGCTTCAGTTTTATAGTAAATGAGAAACAAGCCGAATTAATTAAGCAAAATGGTTTGTGGGATTGGGTTAAAAATCTGATCGCCCAAATATCGACTGAAGCGGAAGAGCCGATAGGTTAGATATATATGTTTCGGTATGTCTCATGCCGAAACTATTGCTTAAGCGCAGGTGTGTTTCGGGGTGAGACGCCCCCGAAACATAAATTGCTTATCAAACACACTTGCAGTTAACCCATGCTAAGATAAGGCGGCGGTAAGTCTGCCGCCGTCTTATCTCACAAGCTGAACTTTTTGTTTATAAACCATAAAAAGTATAAGAGGTAAAATAAAATGGAACAAAAAATCCTTTCCCAAACAGAAAAAAATCCCCCGCAAGACAATGCCCCAGAATACGACAAACCCTTAATCATCACCTACAATGCAGACGATATTATAGAAGAATTAGGGCCTGCTCAAACCTGCAGCGCGGCGCCGGCCTGTCCCGTGGATATTCCTTAAGCGGGCATAGCGCCTATGACGGTAAATCTAAATATACGGTTTTAAGCTGGGTATAAAAGTCTAGGGCGGCTTTACCCTGCTCGCGGCTGCCGCAGCTGGAGGCCTTCATTCCGCCAAAGGGTACATGACATTCAGCGCCCGCTGTTTGCGAGTTTACATGTACTATTCCAGCCTTAATCCTACGGATAAACTCCATAGCCGCAGATATATTTTTGGTAACAATAGAGGCGCTTAGACCATAGGCGACTGAATTGGCTAATTTAAGCGCCTCATCAGCCTCATCAAATGCCATACTGCCCGCCACCGGTCCGAATATTTCTTCTTGTGCAATTACCATATCAGCTCTAACATCGCTAAAAATAGTAGGTTGAATAAAGAATCCCTTATCGTATTTTTTTCCCGATAACCGTTGCCCGCCGTATAACAGCGTAGCTCCATCTTTGCTGGTGCCTTGATGAATGCCGGCTAAGACTTTATCCAACTGTTTTTGATTAATAATAGGACCGATTTGCGTATCAGTTGCAACCCCGTTGCCTACTTTTAGAGTTTTAGTTTTATCAATCAGTTTGTCGGTAAATTCTTTCAGTAAAGACCGATGCACAATTACCCGTCTGGTAGCCGTACATTTTTGGCCGGTTGAAAAAAAGGCTCCGGCAATGCAAATATTTACCGCTTGGTCAAGATCGGCATCCGGCATGATAATTACCGGATTTTGTCCGCCCATCTCAAGCTGCACCTTTTTACCCAGTTCGCCGCAGCGTTTTTGTATCTTAGCGCCTACTGCTGTGGAGCCGGTAAAGGATACGGTATTCACGTTTTTGGCATTTATAAGCGCTTTAGCAGCCGTAGGACCGTAACCGGTAATAATATTTACCACACCAGCTGGTAGTCCGGCTTCTTCAAAGACCTCCCCCAATAAAAGACCGGTTAGCGGAGTATCTTGAGATAGTTTAATCACTACGCTATTACCATAAACGATGGCGGGCGCTATTTTCCATAGTGGTATAGCAACCGGAAAATTCCAAGGGGTGATTAAACCCACCACTCCCAATGGCTCGCGCAAGGTATATAAAAAAGTAGCCGGATTATCAGATGGATATGTTTATCCGCATAAGCGGCGGGCTTCCCCTGCATAATAATGCAGAATTTGCACCCCGCGGCTAACTTCGCCTTTTGATTCCGGCAGGGTTTTACCCATTTCACGAGTCAAAGCGCCGGCAATCTCATCAGTGCGGCGGGCTAATATTTTGGCGGCCTTGTATAAATAGACTTCACGTGATGTAACCGATATTTTGTTCCATTGTTCAAATGCGTATTTGGCGGCATTTACCGCAGATGCAATATCGCGTTCGCCAGAATCCTGAAAAGTACCGATTACATCTTCCGTATTTGCTGGATTAAGATTTTGGAAGCTTTTACCTAAAGCGGATAAAACCCACTTACCCGCAATATAATTTTTATATACTTTACTCATATTTATCTCCTTGGGAAATTAGCGCAGTTAAACTTAATGCTGTTGACTTCTAAGACGGTATCTACATTAAAAAGCAGGGTTTGTGCGTAACGTTAGTTATTAAACTGTAGGGGGAAGCCCCCTAAATTGTATTGGGCGGCACGTTCTTAAATATCCCGATCTACATAAATCGTACCGGCGTCTATTTTTTTCTTTATCCAGATTTTGAGGTATTTTTTTACAAAATAACGGGTTTGAGGGATTAGAAGAAAAAGCCCTAAAAAATCAGTAACAAATCCAGGTGTAAGCAATAGCGCCCCTCCCACCAATATTATCGCCCCATCATACAATTCTTCAGTCGGCGCTATACCGGCCGCCATATTTTCTTTAATCCTGCGAAGAACAATAAAGCCTTGAGATTTTGCCAAAGCCGCGCCCCAAATACCGGTTATTAAAATAATGGCTACAGTCTTAAATGTTCCTATAATACCGCCTATTTTTATAAGTACAGCCAGCTCTATTACCGGAATTACAGTAAATAAAATTATTAGATTAATGAACATAGTGTTTTGCCCGTTATACCAGTGATGTTTGTTTATATTTAAGGAGTATGTTGGTATGTCTTATGCCGAAACATTGGACGCCCGTAGCAGATGCTTATGTTTCGGGGTGAGACATCCCGAAACATAATTTGTCATTCTGAAGCGGAGTGAAGAATCTGTCTTCGTATGCGAGTAAGATTATTCGCTCCGTTTCAGAACGACAAACGCTTACCCGCCTTTTCGGCTAAAATAACTGCGGGTATCAGCATATACTACACCCGATAAACCCAGCAGGGCAACCAGATTAGGCAGAGCCATAAAGGCGTTGGCAATATCTGCAAATACCCAGACTATTTCTAATTTTAGCATAGCGCCCAGGGGAATA
Organism: bacterium; assembly: GCA_024276125.1. Classification (GTDB taxonomy): domain Bacteria; phylum SZUA-182; class SZUA-182; order SZUA-191; family JAJRXT01; genus JAJRXT01. Next base: position 21,164 of record JAJRXT010000061.1, on the reverse strand, counting down.
GCCAACAAATAAACCCATTTGTAAATTTTAATACTCTTACGACCGAATAAATATTCTATGCCCTTCTCGCCATAATAATACCAGCTTATTAAAGTGGAATAGGCAAACAAAGCCAAACCGCCACTTACCACCAAACCGCCGATACTGGGCATAAAATGGTTAAAAGAACTTGTGGTAAGCGGCGCGCCGTTTATTCCTGTGCGCCACTTACCGCTTATTATTATAACCAATGCAGTCATACTGCATATTATAATAGTATCTATCAAAGGCCCCAGCATAGCCACCAGCCCCTGATGTACCGGCTCATTTGTACGCGCTGCGGCATGTATCATGGGCGCTGTACCTAAACCTGATTCATTAGAAAATATCCCGCGGGATACTCCCATTCTAATGGTAAGTAACACACCGGAACCAAAAAAACCGCCGATAGCCGCAGTCGGAGTAAATGCGCTTTTAAAGATTGCCATAAAAGCAGGCAATATCTTATCCAAATTACTACCTATTATAAACAATGCCCCGCCGATATAAATAAGGGACATAAAGGGCACTAAAAGGCTGGCTACCTGACCGATACGCTTTATCCCGCCGACAATCACTAAACCGGTTAATATACACAGTCCCAACCCAATTGCAAACCTAAATAAATATAAGGAATTATTCGAGCCAAAGGAGATTAAATCAGATAAGGCATCAGCCACCGAATTGGACTGCACCATATTGCCCATACCAATAGCGGCAATAGCCGTACAGCCGGCAAATAAAAAGGCCAGCGGCTTAAAAATAGGGGATAAACCCTGCTGAATGTAATACATTGGACCGCCCTTAACCGAGCCGTCTTTATCTATTATCCGATATTTTACCGCCAGTAAACAAGAAGAAAATTTCATCGCCATACCGATTAAGGCAGTAACCCACATCCAAAAAACAGCGCCTGGTCCGCCGGCAGCTATAGCGGTTGCTACACCGGCGATATTACCGGTGCCAATGGTCGCAGAAAGGGCGGCGCTTAACGCCTGAAAATGGGATATCTGTCCTGCTTGACCGGCGCTGTCGTATTTACCGCTTAACAGGCGGATACCTTGCGCCAAACCCCTAAATTGAATAAAACGCAGGCGGATGGTAAGGAAAATACCGGTTCCCACCAGCATAATTATTAAAGGAGGCCCCCAGAGATAGCCTGAGATTAAATTGATAATTTGCTTTAATATTTCCATATCCATAACAGAATAATAGCCAACACCTTAAGTTGTCAACTTTTTTTATTGCCGAATACCTGAATATAGCCAAGACTAGACAAAATGACTACCACAATGTTAAACTATTTTATAGCGATGTTTAACTCTTTATGAAAAGGTTAAAAACTATGACGTTTGTAAAAATGCTTGCCAAGGGGCAGGTGGTTATTCCGGCTGCCATCAGAAAACGCTGCCGCATAGCCCCCGGCGACAGGCTACAGCTCATGGAATATAAGTATCATCTACTGAATGACCCAATTAAAGCCGCTTGCGGTATACTGCCTAAAAAGCTCTCGCTATCCGCCCAGCTTCTTAAAGGACGGCAAAAGGATTTTGCGTGAGCGATAAAGATTCCTACGTTTTTGACAGCTTCGCCATATTACCTGTCATTCCCGAATGTTTTTATCGGGAATCCATGTTTTTCAAAGAGTTAAAAAGTGATTCCCGCTTTAAAATAACTGCGGGAATGACATTTGGAAAACTTTTTACGGGTCCTGCAAGTCTCCCCTGAACAAATCTTCATATCCTTAATGATTTATATTGACATATAAACTGTTAACATATAGTATATCTATATGCGTACAGCCAATTAAATATTGAGAGTTCCTTCGCTTAAATTTAGGATAATACTTTCTATGGAAACCATTACATGAAATTTGCTTTAAGCCTATCTCATAATTGTAATCTGGCCTGTAAATATTGTTATTCCGGCAATAGCAGAAAAGACGATATGTCAATTGATACTGCTAGGAAAATAGTTAATTTTGCCAAGGAAAAAACTTTGCCCGCTCAAAAAATAGAATTTGGCTTTTTCGGCGGCGAGCCATTATTACGCTTTGATCTGATATGCGATATTATAGGCTATATCCGCCGTAAATTTGCAGATATAGACACCAAAGGTAACTTGCGTATCAGTATTACCACTAACGGCACTTTACTTGATCAGGCAATGCTGGATTTTTTTCGTTCTGAGCAGATTGATTTGTGTATAAGTATAGACGGCGGCGAGGCTGTCCATAACCTTAACCGCTGTTATAAAAACGGCAAAGGCAGCTTTGGCCAAGTAACAACAAATCTCAAAAAGGCAATCGCACAACTTGATTACTTACAGGTAAATGCAGTTTATGCTCCTGATACAATTGACGCTCTGCCGCAAACTGTTTCTTATTTAGCCGGTCTTGACATCCCCGTGATACACCTTAACCCAGATATATGTTGTCAGTGGAATGAGGAGGCCTGCCAAAAGCTGCCTGCCATTTATATGCGGCTTGCAGAAGATTATATTGAAAGTTTTCGCAAGGGTAATGAAATAGCGCTTAATCTAATCGACAGCAAGCTGGTAATTTTTTTAAAAAAGGGATATGCCGCAGAAGATAAGTGCAGTATGGGGGAGGCCGAATGGGGTTTTGCGCCAAGCGGTAATATCTATCCCTGCGAGCGGCTTATTGGTGAAGATAATCAAAAGAACTTATGTATGGGCAATATCCATACCGGTTTTGATCCCGCCCGGCGCTGTACGATATTAAAGCAAAAGGGTAATGCCAACCAAGAATGTTTCCATTGTGAATTAAAAGATTATTGCATGAACTGGTGCGGCTGTACCAACTATTACATGACCGGCAAGGCCAATCTGGTAGGCGCAATGTTGTGTAAAAGCGAACGGGCGGCGATTAATGCGGCCAGATATGTATTTACCACCTTAACTGACGAAACTAACGAGCTGTTTATCGATCATCTAATGCAGTATTTACATGTAGGTTCTAATTACAAGGAGTGAAAATCATGGAAAAAGGCAAAGGCGGTAGTGAAGAGTTTACTTGGAAGGGACAGATAGAATTTAAGGGTTCAGCCGCGCAATTTAAACAGTTGGCTGATGTTTTGGAAAAATTACCGGTTGAAGTGAAAATTCCCGAGTGGTTTCGGCATCCCTGTCATTTTGCAGGCTGCATGCCGATTCCGGTTGATAGATTGTTGGGCATAGAACGCCTTAATAAAATCATTGAAGGCATGCCTCAAATTCAAGTTAAGTACATTCGCGATGTTTACGGGGGAATCCGCGAAGCTAATGTGCATTTAGAAAAAGATATGATAGCGCTGCTTGATCAGGCCAGATTTAAAACCTTTGTTGGCGAAGTGGCCAAAGAGCTTGGCGCTATGCGGGTTGATTTAGATAAAGACTATATTACTGTAATGTCTCCTGTAAACCGCCTGCTAGAACCCGGCATAGGCGCCAGTTCCTTAGCTGATCCCACTACGCAACCGGCTTAACCCGAACAATTCGGGAGTTATGATTTATGTTTCGGGGCAGGGGGCTCCCCCATGCTATTGAACGAAGGTCCCTGTTATGACAAAAAGCTCTTTTTAGCTTGTCATTCTGAGACCTTAGGCCGAAGAATCTGCTTGCATATGGAGGCAGATTCTTCACTCCACTCCGTTTCGTTTAAGAATGACAATTCCCTTAAGTCAACAGTATTGAGAGGGGGCGCCTCGGGACATAGAACCTAGCTGATAACAATATATTGTATTTAAAGACAATACCATTATAAAAAATTCCCCCGAATCCACCACAATTGCTCATCATTACTTAAAGTTAAACAATAAGCATGGCATCGCCGTAGCTGTAAAAACGATACTTTTTAGCTACCGCTTCATTATATGCGTGCATTGTCAGCTCATGACCCGCAAAGGTGGAAACCAACATTAAGTTTGTTGAATGCGGCAGGTGAAAATTGGTAAGTAAGCCATAGGCGGAACAAAATATATAGCCGGGCATAATAAATAATTCTGTATTATTCGTGCCGGTTTGAATTATACCCTCATTATTTTTAGCGCTCTCCAGCGCCCTTAAGGTACTGGTGCCTACCGCAATCACGCGACGGGATTCCGCTCTTGCCTTATTTACTGCTTCAGCGGTGACTTTAGGTATGGTATATATTTCACGCTCTAAATTATGCTTGCGTATATCGTCAAATTTTACCGGTAAAAATGTACCCGGTCCCACATGTAAGGTAAGAAAATTTGTTTGTATACCGGCGGCGGATATTTTATTGAATATACTTTCGGTAAAATGCAGTCCCGCTGTGGGCGCGGCAATCGCTCCAGCGGCTTTGGCATATACGGTTTGATAGCGTAATTTATCGCAACTGTCGTCCTCGCCCGCTTTGCGTTTTATATACGGAGGCAGGGGTGGATGACCAAATTCGGTAAGTATTTTATTAAAATCCCCCTGATAGTCAAATTTTATACGCCAGCGTCCGTTTTCTTCATTGTTTATAACCTTTCCGCTAAGCTTATTTTCTATATTAAAACAAACCCCCGGTTTAACCCGTCCCTTTATCATCGCCTCCCAGGTATCATCAGCCAAAGGACAAATCAAAAGTATCTCCAGTCTGCCGCCGGTTTTCTTGGCAGCATAAAGACGCGCCGGTATAACCTTGGTGTCATTTAAGGTCATCAAGCTGCCGGGCGGTATATAATCGGCGATTTCTTTAAAATAGCAATGCTTGATCTTACCGCTTTCACGATTAACTATCATCAAGCGCGACTCATCCCGTTTTTCAACAGGGGTCTGCGCTATCAATTCCTGCGGCAGATGATAGCTGTAATATGATAAACTAAATGGATCGTTTGTGTTTGGCATTTTTATTTTTGCGAATTATTAAGCCGTCAATTTTATTTTAATAATTCTTTAATGCGTAATTTTTTTAAAATATTTATCGTAATTGGTCTTTTTGAATCCCAAAAAATTATTGAATTCAGAAAAGACCTGGCTTCTTCCGAGTTAAGTAATTCCAAAACCAATTCCGCATCTTTTTTATTTGAAAATGATAAATAATTACAAGTATCATCAACCATAACGGACTTATTCTTGTATTTTCCAACTAATTTAAAATCAATTTTTTTATACAAAGCTGATATTACAACTTTCCAATCTGAAAAAGCATAATCACCAATAGCAAAAATAGAAAAATTGGGTTTATCTTTGTAGATCGAACTTTTACGTTTATCCAATAAACTAGAATATTTTTTTAGATATTTCCACGTATTAGGAGCTTTTAGTTTTATGCTTTCTGTTTCTTGTCCAATAAATCTCTGCGTTATCAAAACATATTTACGTATCTCTCTAATTTTACCATTTGCAACATCCGAACTTTTCAATAACGGATATAGATACTCATCTTCCAAATTATATCTTTCGCAAAAACCATTCACATAGAAGCCCCCTTTTTTCTCAAACACCATAACTTTAGAGCAATCATGTTTTACGCCTGATCTCCAATTACTGTCAACTTTTCCTTGCAAATGTTTTAACTGAATATAAGTAGGAACATCATTTATTAACATCCCATCATAAAATCCTATAACATTTTCACGAACGGTTGAGGTGATATCTGGATATATTTCACAGTCATAATTAATGTTCTGTTTGCCAAAAGCACAAAATAATAAACAAGCATCTACATTTGCCCCAAAATAATATTTTGCGTTTATTTTATAAATCGCTGACTCTGTAAGAGGTAATTTATTTTTCCAAATATAACAAAGTAGTTTTCTTGCAACAAATGTTTTACACAACATAGCAATATTAGCAGTCATGTTTTTTAAACAGTTTACGAAACGAATAAGCATCCACTCAGAAATATCAAAATTGCTCTTTCCAGAAATAGCGTCAAAACCTTTGTGCTTCAAGAAATTTGTCTTAGTCGGCAAATTGCTTCCATTTATCACGCCAAGCCCAGAATGTGTAACCCATGGCAAATTACCAATTATCAGAATTGGCTGAACCGCTTCATTAAGCAAGTTATTCCAGTCGAAGGTAAAAAAATCACCTTGAATAATTTCAATATTCTTCATTTTCGATGATGGATTTATTATTTTCTTTTTGAGATCGTCTAAATAAGCATCATTAATATCGATACCGATAATCTTTTCCCAGCCATTAAGATTATCTATAGCACTTGTTAAAATACTCCCTTTTCCACAGGTCGGCTCAATAATTGTTTTCGCCCCAGTACTCTTACGATTTATTAAATCGATAATATTGCGGGCTAAATTTGAGGGAGTCTGAAAATCACCAAACTCAACTTTTTTGTTTTTATCTTGTCTCATAATTAAATTAATTTTATCAAGCCGTCTACCTTGCCTGCTTGCTCAATAATCCGTGAATATTGCAATCGCCATTGTAAAGCGTTTGATATTGTCAAATAACCTATCTCTGGAGGATTTGCAATTACATCTTCGGCAATCTTTTTTGCCTCTATCTCATCAACAGGTAAATTCTTATCCATCATTAATGCCATTAGGTCATCAACATTGCCTTGATTTTTCAATATTGCATTAATTTGTTTTGTCATCTGATAATCTGCCGTTTTTTCTTTTTCAATAAAAACAGTATGTAGAATATTTAACCTGCCAGCTCGCTTCTGGCGATCATCGTTTTTCTCATAAACAAAGACAAGAAGTGAATATCCCAGTCCAAAAAGTTTCTGTCTTGCTGATTTATATGGACATGATGATTGGGGTTGACGAATGCTGGTAGTTTTAATGTCAACACCCAACTCTGGGAAATCAATCCCCTTGGCGGAACTTCCCTCAACATAATCATATTGTTGGTGTAAGTGTCGCTGGAATTTATGCTCGAAATATGTTCCAACAGCTTTGCCATCTGTGATACCGTAGATTGAAGGTTCATAATGTTTTGATTCTCTATCAACAAAAATTTTTGCTTCTTTACAGAGAATTTCTTTTGTTAATTTGATTGCCATTATCACCTGTCTTTTTTAGAATTTTTTTATTAAAAACCCCTGTATTAACCTACAAACCGCCCATATTGCCCCATTTTTGAAATTGAGCCATATTAAATACATGCTTTAGGCGGCCTCCAACTTGGGATTTAAGCCATTTTTCAGCGCCTTTTTTATACCCGCCGCCGTCTAATAACAAGATAGTCTCATGCGGGTATTTATGATTTATATTCATAATAACATAGGGGAATTTCTCATCAACCGAACCGCCGGTTTGCTGCCATTTTGATTCAATTATCAGACAATCTGGGTGTTTTTGCGGATGATAGATTATAAAATCACAGAAAAGATTGCTCTCATAAATACTTTGCCCTATATAATACTGTCTGGTATAAATGGGCTGCTCAAGATAGACCGTCGGTTTAAATTTCTTTTTATCTATATGAGCATAGTTATTTTCTATAAGCAGGTTTTCAATAAAAACCTCCAGGCGTCCGCCCGTTCTATTGGCAATCCTACCGCCTTGTTCCATATTATTTAACTTTGTAATTTAGGATCAATAATTCTTCAACCGGCCCGCGTGCATCTGCTTTAGAATTTACATATCTGGGAGCATTTACTATGTGGGCGTTAAAAATACCGCCCTTATATAACCCGCGGATAAATTCCGTATTGGAATTGGATATCATAACCAATACCCCGCTTTTATGAAGCCTAAGCGCTAAATTCCTTAAATCTATCTGGTCCTTTTCACTAAAATCCGATTTGGTATAGCTGGTAAATTGCGAGGTGGCATTAACCGGATAATACGGCGGATCAAAATATACAAAATCACCTTTATCCGGTTTTATATCTCTAAAATCCTGATACCGGATAACTGCGGATTCCAATGCTTGATTACAGGCTAAGATATTATTTTCTTGTATAATATTGGGATTATTGTAGCTGCCTACGGGCACATTAAAACGCCCTGATTTGTTCACCCGATAAAGCCCGTTATAACAGGTCTTATTCAAATAAATAAATCTGGCGGCTATTTCGATAGCATCTTGTAATTCATGCTGCTGTCTGATTTTATAATAATATTCCTTGTTATGCTTTTTGGCGTGAATCTTTAAAAATTCAATCAGTTCATTCGGATTTTTCTCGATAACTTTATAGGCAAGGATCAGATCAAGATTGCTGTCCGATAAATAGGCTTGTTTAAGCCTTTTATATAATTCAAAAAACAATGCCCCGCCGCCTGCAAAAGGCTCATAATAATTATTAAACTGAAACGGTAGTTTTGAAATAAGGCTGTCTTTTATATTTCTTTTTCCACCCACCCATTTAACAAAGGGAGCCGCTTGTTTACAAGACCTATTTTCCAATTGTTTTCCTACCTTAAAATAACCGGAGGTAACTCACCAAGGCTGCTCACCTCTATAGCGTGTCATTCTTGAACGCAGCAAAGCGAAGTGAAGAATCTCCCACGTCCGTAAGCAAGCAGATTCTTCGCTCCGCTTCAGAATGACAGAAAACAAGCATTTTTCAATAATAAGTAAACAGTCCCGGGGCAACTTATCCGCCAAAGCGTTCATATTCGCTGTATATACAACCGCAATATTGTTGTCTGTATAAATTATACTTTTGGGATAATAATATCCCCTCGCGCCAGCCGGAGCGAAAATCTTCATAATAAAAATCTATACCGTATTCTTTGGCCAAGCTGCCGGCTATATCCACAATTAATTCATGCTTTTGGTATATACTGTATAATAACGTAGTGGTAAAGGCATCGAATTTCCCGCGCTTAGCCATCTTAGCGGCAGATTCCAGCCTCATATAATAGCACATCCGACAACGCTGCGCTTCACGATATACTACATTTTGTAAGTATTTATCAAGTTCGTATGAATCATTATATATTATATCAAGTTTTTCAATCTGCGCCCATTGTTTAACGGCTGAAAGCCGCTTTTTATATTCTAGGTATGGATGAATATTTGGATTGTAAAAAAATCCCTTTACATTTATCCGCTTAGTTTTTAGCTGGCTATACGGATAGCAGCCGCAAGGGGCGCAACAGATATGAAGCAGTAGTTTCATTTTTTTTAGGGTTCCTTTAAAAATTGTTCTTTTGTCCAATATCTTCGTTATGCTCAAAATTTAATCCTCGGAATATCAATAACATGCCTGCGGTTAAATTTTTCGCATGCCTCAATCTTGAACAAAATTCCTAATTTTTCAAGGAACCCTTTATTGCATGGCAGTGGTGGCACTTGGTGGGAATATTGGCCTTATGACCGTCTTTTGGTTTATACTTTTGCCTTAGCATCATTTTATGGCAATCGCCGCATAAAAGATGAAAGATATCCTTTTGCTTTAATGATTTGCCTGCTTTTGCGTATCTGCCTTTTGATATCCGGCGTTTATTATGGCATTTCTTGCAAGCCCTCGGTTTAAACTTCCCCTTGTACTTATGATGACAGACTTTACAAGATAAACCAAGCTGCTTGATTATTTCCTGATGTTTTTTATGCGGGAAAATAACCTTTTTGGGATTAATGTTTATAAAAGAATTGTTTTTCTGCCCTGGTCTTTTTTTTAGCGATTCTATCGCTTTGTTTACCCTTTGCTGAAAATTATTATCCGCGGCTCTAACAGTTGTAAAATTGGCTAAAAGTAAAAAAGCAAGTAATATAATTTTATACATTTATTTTTTTGTTTATGTATGTCCCATGCCGAAATGCAACTCGCGCTGGCGGGTATCGCCTTTATATTTAAAGCCGAAATGCTCATAGCACAGCTTAGTTGCCATCCGTCCCCGCGGAGTGCGGTCAATATATCCGGCCTGAATTAGATATGATTCATATACGTCTTCAATAGTATCTTTTTCTTCATTAATAGCGGCAGCCAAGGTATCCAAACCAACCGGGCCGCCGTTAAATTTTTGGATAATGGTAAGCAGCAGCGTTCTATCCATTTTGTCAAGTCCCATCCGGTCGATTTCCAGCATATCCAGAGCCGAAATAGCGGTCTTATGGTCTATTTTTCCATTACCGCATACTTGAGCAAAATCACGCACCCGCCGCAGCAGGCGATTAGCAATACGCGGCGTACGGCGCGAGCGCTTGGCAATCTCTAATGCTCCTTCATTATCAATTTCAACGCCTAGTATTTTTGCAGCCCGAATTACAATAGTTTGCAGTTCCTGATGGGTATAAAAATCCAGCCGTCCGATAAATCCGAATCTGTCGCGCAAGGGCGAGGTTAAAAGCCCGCTTCTGGTGGTAGCGCCGATTAGCGTAAATTTGGGCAGTTGATAGGGCAGGGTACGCGCATTCGGTCCTTGACCGATTATCAAATCCAGTTTGTAATCTTCCATTGCCGGATAAAGTTTTTCTTCAGCTACACAATTTAAGCGGTGTATCTCATCTATAAACAAGATATCATGATCTTGCAAATTGGTAAGAATAGCCGCTAGATCACCCGGTTTTTCAATAGCAGGCCCCGCTGTAATCCGCAGATTAACGTTCATTTCTTTTGAGATCAAATACGCAAGCGTTGTTTTACCCAATCCGGGAGGTCCGTAAAAAAGCAAATGGTCCAGCGCCTCGCTTCTTTCTTTAGCCGCCTGAATAAAGATTTGCAGATTCGCCTTTAGCTTTTCCTGACCCGTATACTCTTTAAAAGACAGCGGTCTGATACTGACTTCATAGCCAATATCATCATCATTAGATTGTGGTTCAATAACTGGATTTTGCATATTAGACTTAACCTAACTCAATTGCTCAAAGAAGATGCCCATGTTCTAAGCCGGTCGTTCACGCGGAACACAACTGGCGATATTAAAGCGATTCACCAGCATAAAAGGAATTGTTTTTTCGCTGCCGTCTTTACAAATCATTAAAGCGTCACTTACCGGTAAAAAGGGTTTTTCTGTAGGTTTAAAATTTAAGGTGTCGGTAAATCTTATGCGCGGTCCTAAGTGCAGAAAGCCTTTTATCTGTATTCCGTCATTTAAAAACAGATGTACAAAAACCATTCTTTTAGTAACGCGCAAGGGATTTACTGTGTAAGAGGTCTTCATTTTTTTTACCCTATATTTATGAAAAAAATATGGCCTATATAAAAGTATAGGCTTATAACCTATGCAGATTTGCTTATAAAGAAGGCTCTTGTAAAACTACCCAAGGGCTTAAGGAAACTGTCATTCTGGACGAAACGTAAGTGAAGTGAAGAATCTGCTCGCTATTGAGGGGGGAGATTCTTCGGCTTTTGGCCTCAGAATGACAGGCCTTCACCTTTAACTTATCTTCTTCCAGAACTTTGTCGCGAGTTGCGGCGGGACGAATTTTTTCTTTCAAGGGGTTTTGCATCAGCCGCATTCCAATAAAAAAGCTGGACTGTATAGCAAGTTTTTATAGCAGGCTCATCAGCCTGACCGGAAGGCGGAGCAAACATCGCTCTGTGCGGTCTTAGCGTAAATAATATTTTATTATCCGCCTTACCGATAACCATGTTCAGAGTAGTGGCGCCCATATAACCACTGGAGAATAATTCCCATCCGTTTTCTTTGATTTGCTGGTTATAGAAATCTAAAATTTCCTTCATCGTGCCTGCACATTGATAAGAAACCTCCACGCCAACAGCAGTCTGACTTAACTGCATAAGGGTTTTTTTCGTGTTTTTGCTAAAGCGCGTTCTTACGGAATTTGGATAACGCAACAAGCCGCCCACATCTTCGCCTAATACATCAAGCGGCGGCATCGGGCAGTTTTCGGTATTTTCCTGAGCATGTATATTAGATAGATTCAAACACAAACAAGAAAGCGCAATTACAACCAATACAGCTAAGCCTTTAATTTTACCTTTCATAATATCCACCCGCTTAAATAATAAATCAAATTACTTGTTTTTCATTTTGAATACTGTTTGATATGATATACCAACATTGTTTAGTATACACACTTTCTTTTCAAATATCAATCGAACTTTTTTATACTAATATCGTTTGACAGGGCAAGACGACAGTAGTACATTAGTAGTATGAAAATAAAAACTTCCATAAGCATTTCCAAATCACGCTTAAGCTGTTTTGTCGGTTCACTTTCGCATAATATAATGTTAAAATTTACGTAGTTGCCGACTTTTAAGCCGGCCCGTAGTCAATAGGAAGCGGGTTTAAAAACCCGCGCCTGCAAAGGTAAAAAGCGGATTATCCCCCTGTAGCCGCCGACTGAAACATCGGCCATGGGGCGGGTTTAAAAACCCGCATCTACAAAAGGATAAAAAGGAAAATATATGCAAAATAATAAGAATAATCTTTCTTTATTAAATCGTGCCCGCAAGGGTATAATAACCACTGAAATTAAACAGGTGGCTCAAGCTGAAAATCGCAGTCCTGAATATATTAGAGAAAATGTTGCGAATGGTAAAATTGCCATTTGCGCTAATTTAAAGCGTAAAATTACCCCGCTGGGAGTCGGCTGCGGACTGCGTACCAAGGTAAACGCCAACATAGGTACGTCCAAAGATAAAAACGATTTGGACTTTGAACTTAAAAAACTGCAAGCGGCCGTAGACGCCGGCGCTGATACTGTAATGGATTTAAGTACCGGCGGGGATATAAGGCTTATCAGGCGAAAAATTATTGGCGCCTGCAATATACCGGTAGGCACAGTGCCAATCTATCAGGCGATAGTGGATACAGTAAATAAAAAACAATCCATTGCAAAACTGGAGCCGGAAAAAATATTTGATGTTATTGAAGAACAATTAGACGACGGGGTGGATTTTATCACCGTACATTGCGGACTGACTCAAAATGCTTTAGAAAGAATAAAAAAATCAAAGCGGATTTTGCCCATAGTAAGCCGCGGGGGAAGTTTTTTAGCCGAATGGATGATTCTAACCGGTCGGGAAAATCCGCTATACGAACAATACGACCGTTTACTTAATATGGCGAATAAATATAATGCAATCCTAAGTTTGGGCGACGGCCTGAGACCGGGCGCTATTGCTGATGCCACTGACAGAGCCCAGCTTCAGGAATTGATTACTTTAGGCGAATTAACTGATGCAGCTTGGGAAAAAGGGGTGGGAATAATAGTAGAAGGACCCGGACACGTACCGTTAGATCAAATCAAAGCCAATGTAATACTACAAAAAAGGCTCTGTAAGTCTGCTCCATTTTATGTATTAGGACCATTGGTTACAGATATTGCTCCGGGCTATGATCATATTGTAGGCGCCATTGGGGGCGCTATAGCCGCTTTGGCCGGCGCGGATTTTTTATGCTATGTTACTCCGGCGGAACACTTAAGGCTGCCGAATATAGCGGATGTAAAAGACGGGGTAATCGCCAGTCGTATAGCCGCACATGCCGCTGATGTTTCCAAGGGAAATACTATGGCGATAAACCAGGACTATCAAATGTCACATTCACGTAATACGCTGGACTGGAGCAAGCAGATAGCCCTATCCATAGACCCCAAAAAAACTGCTGAGTTATCACCTTATGAGGGAAAGGGTCAAGGAGAAGTATGCAGCATGTGCGGAGAATTTTGTGCAATTAAAAAGATTAAAGCCTTCTTTAGCGAATAGTTCGTAACAGACTTACAAGAAGCACACATCTGCTTGTTTTGTAAGCCGCATCCGCAAAGACTCGCCAAACCTGATTAAATATGCCGGTTAAGACGGTGGGTCAGCAACCATATACAATGAAAGCCTACTCTATTATTCTATGTCATTAATAATTCGAGTTTGACCCACCCTTTTGCCGGTTACAAAATTAATGGCTTTTTACAAAACCATCATAATTTAAAAATAAAAACTTTTTAGCGCAATGTACCGGTAAGCTTTAAAATAGTTACAACAAAACCAATTACAGTTCCAAGTCCTATTATAGACCACATAATGGCTTTACCAAAATATTCGGAATCACTGCTTTTATCTGTTCCATTCACAATAAGGGTCCCCTCCTCTCTATATTAAAAAAACCATCTTTCTGGCTATATATGTAGCAATAAATATGCCGTACGCTTATCTCTTTGTATTGTATGGACTTTATTGCTAATGGCCTTTTGTTTAGCCAGAGATTTATGTCATTATGACAAAGCTGTTGAGCCTTAATTTGGTCAATATGACATTTTAAGAAAAGAGAAAGGAAATAAAAAATCACCCCTTCGGGTTAATCAAACCCCTAAGAATACCTAAATTCACCACATCCATATCCTTTCCAGCATCGTTTTTTTCCTTTGGAGTTTCTAAGACCATAGGAACACTATTAAACAATGGATCATTTAACAACCGTGAAAAAGTCGAAAGCCCCAAATGCCCCAGCCCTATATGCGCATGCCGGTCAACCCTTGATGCCAATTTGGACTTGGAATCATTTAGGTGAATCGCCTTTAATTTATCCAATCCTATAATACGGCTAAAATCATCTCGCATACGCTTATAACCCAAAAGATTTGCAATATCATATCCGGCTGCAAAAATATGACAGGTATCCAAACATATACCCACCCGTTTAACCTGCTTGATATAAGACAACAAACTGGCAAGTTCCTGAAATGTACGCCCCAACTGAGTACCCTGACCGGCGGTGGTTTCTATTAACAACTGTACGTTAAATTCCGGCGTTTTTTCTAATAATTCATTTATAGCCTTTGCAATTCGGCCTAAGCCCTCGTCTACTCCGGCGCCCATATGAGAGCCCGGATGAAACACCAGATAATCTATACCCAACACCTCAGCCCGCTTTATTTCCTCTAAAAAGGCTGCCTTTGATAAATGCCGTAATTGAGGTTTGGGAGATGCCAGATTAATCAGATAAATATCATGAGCAATAAGCGGCGTGATACCGGTTGTTTTTTGAGCTTGTCTAAAAGCATCAATATCTTGCGGCGTAAGCGGCTTTGCCCTCCATTGATTGGAATTTCTGGTAAAAAGCTGTATCGTATCGCAGCCAGCCTCTTTACCCCTTAACAATGCTTTAGATAAACCGCCGGCTATGGACATATGAGCGCCCAGCCTAGGTATTGCCAAATAAACCACCTATCCTTTCTTAACATACCGAATAAATAAATTATTTCCGTTAATAATTTCTATAATCTTAGGTTATAATAAAACTGTAGTGGCTCTTGTAAAACAACTTGTCATTCTGAGGCTGAAAGCCGAAGAATCTACTCGCATACGGGAGCAGATTCTTCACTCCACTTCGTTGCATTCAGAATGACAGAATGTAGTTGGTATTACAAAAGACTCTATTTAAAAAGTAACCCTTTACCATATTATAACTGTTTATCTTGAGTCTTCATATGCGCAAAGTCATTATATCAGCGTTTATTCTTCTGGGATTAAGTTCCATTATCGGGCAATTGCTTATTATTCGCGAGCTGCTGGCCGTATTTTACGGTAATGAAATATCTTTAGGGATAATTTTGGGCAGTTGGCTGTTATGGACGGCTTTAGGCAGCGGGATACTGGTTAATTATACCGACATCCGGCTTGATTCGTATTATAAACTGATTTTATGCCAATTAGTAACGGCCATATCACTGCCGGCTGTCCTGATACTTATTCGTTACATACGCAGCCTATGGGGTCTTTCCCCGGGAGAGATAATTGGCTTAGGCCGCATGCTTTATGCCTGCTTGTTGCTGCTTGCCCCATTAGGCATAGTTTTGGGATTAACCTTCACCATTGGCTGCGCTCTTTATGCCGAGGGCCGTGACAGACAAACTTATTTGATTGGCCGTGCATATGTATACGAAGCAATCGGCGGGGCAATCGGGGGAATATTATTTACCTATATTTTGATATTTTGGTTAAGGCATACACAAATTGCCTTATTAATCAGTCTGTTAAATGTTTTGTGCGGGTTTTTTATCTTAAACAAACTACCGCATGGTAAAAGGCGGCCTATCAGCATAACAGCGGTTTTTTTGGGGCTTATCATACTATGTATAAGCGCATCCAGCCTGTTTTATAACTGGGACAATGATTTGCGCCGCGCAAGCTGGCCGGGTTTTAATGTAATTTCTTCTCATGATTCTATATATGGTAATTTAACCCTGGTAGAAAATAAGAAACAATACAGCCTGTTTTCCAATGGATTATTGGTATTTAGTTATCCTGATGAGCTTTCAGCCGAAGAAAGGGTACATTTAGCGCTTCTGCAACATCCGCAACCCAAAAAGATATTATTAATAAGCGGCGGTATAGGCGGGGCTTTGGCTGAAATATTAAAACATCCTTCTATTGAAAAAATAGATTATCTGGAATTAGACCCCTTGATAATAAAAATGGGCGCAAATATTGGTCAAAATTATTTAAGCTACCCCAAGGTTAACATAAAGCATGTTGACGCAAGACGCTGGATAAATCAAACAACTAACGCCTATGACGTGATTTTGGTAAATCTGCCGCCGCCGTATACCGCCCAGTTAAACCGTTTTTATGCGCTGGAATTTTTTAAAAAGGCTCATCAAAAATTATTGGATAATGGAATTATCGCTCTTAGTTTCGCATCTTCGGCTAATTATATAGGCGCCCAACAGGCTCAGTTTTTGGCTTCCATTTATTATACTTTGGATAAGGTATTTGAAGATATCATAGTATTACCGGGCGATACCAATTTTATTTTCGGCTGTAAAAAAACCGGTATATTAACCGACAGCGCCGATGCAATAATAAAGCGGCTAAAAGAACGCCGGCTCAAAACAAAATATGTGCGTGAATATTATATTCCATACCGCTTTAGCGCCGAGCGCATAAAATATTTAGACAGTGTTATAAAAGGACAGAAAAACAATATCCGGCTAAATACCGATTTCTCGCCAATATCCTATTATTACGACATGCTGCTTTGGGTAAGCAGTTTTTCTCCGCATTTTAGGGGGTTATTTACTTATCTTTCTAGATTTAAGCTTTATCATTGGATAATACTGGTAATATCATCGACCTTTATTTTCTTTTTACCGGTATTATTCAGCAAACAGCATAACACAAGCGCTCATGCGGTACTATTTTCCGTAATGACCACTGGTTTTGCCGAGATCACCTTTGAGGTGATTATCTGCCTGGGATTCCAGATTATGTTCGGCTATGTGTATTACAAGCTGGGAATAATACTGGCCGCATTTATGATCGGATTAGCCTTAGGCGGCTATTTATCCACTAATTGGCTTATCAATAATAATGCGGTAGTCGGGCTTGTCCCTGAGCCCGACACCGACAAACTCTGGGTCAGGGACGACCCAGAGTACCATGATAATCACTACTTAAATGCAAATCCATATAAGATATTCATACTGGTGCAGGCAATTGTACTAATATATCCGCTATTGTTAATCGCTGTTTTTTATTTTGGAAATATGCTGCTGGAATACGGTAAGCTAAATTTTATACTGGAGCAGTTATTTGCGCTGCTGCCATTTATCGCAGGTGTGGTGGGGGGCTTCCAATTTCCGCTGGCAAATCATCTGTATTATAGCGGCAAAAAGGGAGCAGCCCGCAGCGCCGGTACGACATATGCCCTTGATCTGGCCGGCTCCTGCTTTGGAGCCATTATATCAAGCGCTGTTTTGCTTCCCATACTGGGTATTTTTAACACCTGTATAGCAGTATCATTACTTAATTTAGCGGCTTTAATAATGCTGTTTGCGGGGGTAAAAAAATAATCCTTTATGGAATTATTTTAATCGCGTATTTAAATTTCCATTTACACCTTACACTAATTATAGTATTCTTTAAATAAGGACCTTACTTAAAATTAAAAATAAAAGACTCCTAATCTTGGGCGATTCTCACAAACTATATGAAATTCGTTGTCCTGTTTACGGTTTTATCACCATAACTGACTGGGAACGCGAAATTATTTCACAGCCATGGTTTCAGCGATTGCGTCGTATACGCCAACTTGCAGGAACCGATTATGTTTATCCAGGTGCAGTACACACACGTTTTGAACACTCACTTGGCGTAATGCACATGGCTACCTTAATATATGATAGTATTGTCAATTACTCGCAAGACATACTCAAAGAAGCACTTGGGTATAATGATGATGGATTAAACCGTGCAAGAACATTAGTTCGCTTGGCAGCCCTATTACATGACATTGGACATGCTCCTTTTTCGCATGCAGGTGAAGAGTTATTTCCACCATGCAATTGTGGAAAACGCTATAAACACGAACATTATTCGGCTCAAATTGTACGCAGCTTTTCGCTGATGTAATTAAGACTCACCCTCTTAACAATAATTATGGCTTCACAGCCAAACAAGTAGCTGCTCGTTTGGAAGGCAGTACAGAAGCAGATGCTGATCTTTTTTGGAGAGACTTGATTGTTAGCCAAATGGACGCAGACCGAATGGATTATCTTCTACGTGATTCTTTGCACGCCGGGGTTAATTATGGGAAATATGATTGGCAACGGCTTGTATCTACCATGCGGGCAGTTCCGCCGATTAATGAAAATGAAAGTCCTTGCCTAGGTGTAAGTTATGGTGGTTGGCATGCGGCAGAGAGCTTAATTCTTGCCCGATATTTTATGTTTACACAAGTATATTTTCATAAGACTCGTGTTGTTTTTGATCACCATCTTCAATCTGCTGTTAAAGAAATTCTCGAAAATAAACCCTTTCCACCTCCAAAAGAGAAAACAGATTTAGAAAAATACTTTAAATATGATGATTGGTACATGTTGGGATTAATCTCTACAGGAAAAGCAGGGGAACACGGAGAACGAATTTTAAAACGAAATCACTTTAGAGCAATAAAGGAAAGCTCAGAAACACCCAACAGCGAAGAACTAGAAAAATTTTGCCGATACAAAGACACTCTAGGAGAGCTACTCGCTACAGAGGAACGTGCAGATAAATCTTGGTACAAACTTGAAAAGGCTAATGATATTCCTGTTATTAAAAAAGAGCTTGGACGACCAACTATAAAACCATTGTCAAAATATTCGTCTATTGTCGCCAAAATAGAACCTATGCGTAAAATTATACTTTATGTTAATCCTAAAGACAGATATAAAGCTAAAGAAAAATTAAAAACTTTAGAAAAGGGGAACTAAAATGTCCAGCCTAGAGCCTTTATGGAATAGACTTGGTTTAATTGTTAAACTCGTTAAAAAAGAACCTCGTCTTGGACGAACGGCATTGATGAAATATCTATATTTTCTTAAAGAACTACATCATGTTCCACTGGAGTATTGCTTTCAACTGTACGCCTACGGTCCTTTTGATTCAGATGTATTATACGATCTTGATTACGCTGAAAGCTTGAAGGCAGTACAAAGTGAATTGCAAATTTACCCAATGGGTGGATATGGATACAAAATATCCAAAGGGCCAAAAGCGGATGAAATAACACAGAAAGCTTCTAAATTTCTAGAAACATATAACGCTAAAATTGATCAAGTCATCAGTGACTTTCAGGGGTCAACCGCTTCTGAACTTGAGTTGATTGCTACAATAATATACGTTGATCGAGAATTACATCAACAAACAGAAACAGTAACGATTCAGGATATCATTGATAAAACTCATAAAATAAAACCTCGTTATAAAGAAAACGAAATTGAAGCCAAAACCCAAGAAGCTATGAAAAAAAATCTTTTGTCCATATCAAAAGATAAATCAAGTTTACATTAACTCTGAACAATTAGTTTATTTTTTACCATTTCCTGATAGGTTGGAATCTGCCAGTTCAACGTAGCTCCCCATCTTTACACGAAATATCAAAATAAAACGCTTTCCCCCATTTTTTCCCAAAAATAATCTGTTGACATAATTGTACTTTACTAAAAAATATGTTATCTTTATGGATATTTAGCTTAAAAATTGCTTCTTGATATTGTTACGGCATCTTATATATACAGAGTTATTATGTATAAACTGCAATGGCTGCATCATAGATTTTTTTTAACTTACGTGATAATTACTCTGTCCTACATACCGCCTGTATCTTACGCTGAAAATCTTATACCCCTAAAAAACCAACAACCGCCTTTTTTAAACTTATCCCAATTAGAAAAAATACTTATCGCTAAAAATAACAGCCTAACAGCCTATAATCACCAGCGGAATAAAGCTTTTTATAAAAAAGAAGAAGACTCGCTTGCCCTCTGGCCTAAGCTGGAGATTAATTATAAAAAATATTTTAACCAGCAATTCTTAAATGAAGACCAAAGAGAATACTTTAGCCAAAGAAAAAATATTTCATTGGTCTATTCTATTGTGGATACCTTGTGGAATAAACACTATCTTGAGGCTGAAAATGAATTAAGTATTGAAGAAAAAACAAACTTGCTGAAAGCCGTTCACTTTGAATTATTATATAAATTGCGCATAGAATATGCCGAATTAATAACCGAAAAAACATTTATTAAAAATTTAAACCGCCAAAAAGAGCAAATATCCAAATGGCTAACCGATGCCAAAGCACGCTGCTATTACAAACAAACGCTGCTTACGGAAATACTCAATCTAAAAGAGATGCAAATCTCAAATAAACTGAAATTAAATCAGCACGAACAAAATTATAACTTAAAACTATTCCAAATTGGAGCAATGCTTGGCATAGAAGATAAAAACTGGCGGCCACTGCCCATCACCACAAAACCAAACCCGCTACAGTTAGAAAAATTTGAATATCTAGCAGATATGCTAAAAGAACACCCATCAGTCATCGCTTATAACTTAAGAGCAAAAAAAGCAAAAGTCCGGTTGCACAAAAGCATCTTTAAGGATATAAAATTAGATGTAAGGGCAGGTTATGTGCTGGAAGAAGATAAATATAATACATACAATTCAGATGCTCAAGTCACTCTAAGATTTTCCATACCGCTTGCCTATCAATCTTTAGTGGACTGCCGCCAAGGGCGTATAAAGCAAGATCAAAACCGTTGGGAGGCGCAAGCAAAAGCACAAATACAAGCCCTAAAACAACAATTAATCAACTCATATCATCAACTAAAAAACGCCAAATTGGAAAAAGAACTACTAAAACAACAAGAAACACAAGTCCAACAAAAAATAGACTTTATAGATACTCAAATAAAATCCCCATTTTTACAGACTGAAAACATCCGGCAGCAACAAATATCAGCCTGCCTGCAAAAATATAATATTCAAAACGAGTTAATTAAACTTGATTATAAGACTCAAACCGCCTATTACGAACTAT
>JAJRXT010000060.1 GCA_024276125.1 bacterium | reverse complement strand
CTTTCAAAATCCGATACTTACACCTAACCAGTTGATAAGGCTAAAGGCACAACACTTTGATACAAATTTTACCTAATAATTTCTGATAGTTACGATTGTCAAAATTTTATAATTTCCTATACAGAAACGTAAAGAGATTTTAAAATCGGGTTAAACCCTTTGTGTTCTTATGTGGTAAAAAACTATTGTGAATTCACGAGATATGACCTTCTACAGTATATATTTTATAATTAACCGATGTTTCAGCCTGTCCCCAGGCCGAAACACAGAGATTGTTAATAATTCTCTGTGTTTTTTGCGGTTAATCAGGTTTTTTTCTATAATTAGGGTAAGTTTAAGCGGACAGGAAAACTTTTCGGGGGAAATATCCTACTTTTACGGGACGCTTCGGTAATATAATAAATAACTTGTTGAATGCGTTACAATGTTCGTTATTGAATATTCTTGCTTGTCGGGTGAAAATAACCGAAGCGCCTATGGGCTTGTTTCTTGTTGATTGTCTGCAAAGTATTTAAAATTTTCTTTGCGGTAACTATACTTTTTCATCTTTTCGTATAGCGTTTTATTGTCTATTTTGGCTTGTCTGGCCACTTGGTTGATATTTCCGCTGTGTTTTGTCAGCAGTTCCTTTAGATATTTTCGTTCTACTTGCTCAACAATTTCCCGCTTTACTTGTTTTAGGGGCAGAGTAATATCAATTTTTCCAAAGCTGTAAATATTTTTATTGCGGCGTTCACCCGGAATGTCAATTTTCTGTATATCTTTTCCCGGAGACATAATAATAGCCCGCTCCATAAGGTTTTCAAGCTCGCGGATATTACCCGGCCAATGATATCTCATCATAGAATTTAGGGCGTCTTGTGAGACGGTTCTTATATCTTTTTTCAACTTTTCGCGGTATTTGTCCATAAAATGAGTAACCAATAAGATTAAATCATCCATACGTTCTCTAAGCGGCGGTATATGAATGGGAATTATATTTAACCGATAATATAAATCCTCGCGAAAAGCGCCCTCTTCTACCATTTTCTTTAAATCCCTATTGGTAGCGGCTATGATCCTTACATCTACTGTAAAGCTGGACTCTCCGCCTAAGCGCTCAATTATTTTTTCCTGAATTACGCGCAATAATTTTTGTTGCGTAGGTACTGGTATATCACCCACTTCGTCTAAAAATATGGTACCTTTATTGGCTTGTTCAAACTTACCCAGCCTGCGCCTTAATGCTCCGGTAAAGGCTCCTTTTTCATAGCCGAATAACTCGCTTTCCAGCAGGGTTTCAGGAATAGCTCCGCAGTCTACGGTAATAAACGGTTTATTTACTCGGCTGCTGTTATGGTGAATAGTTCTGGCTAACAGCCCTTTACCGGTTCCGGTTTCGCCGGTAATCAGTACGGTGGAATCTATTGCTCTTAATGTATTTATCAGCCGGTAAATTTCTTGCATTTTGAAATTTTTACCGATTAACTTATCATAATTATAGGTCTCCATCGATCCGCCGCTTAAATCGCAGCTAATTCCTTTTGATTTACAAACTTCATTCTGCATACCAATTTTTTCCAAGCAGCGATCGACTACTATTTTTATATGATCGAAATTAAGCGGCTTTAAGATGAAATCAAAGGCATTTACCTTCATGGCGGCTACGGCATCCTGTACCGCCCATTGCGGGGTAATTACGATTACCTCTGTGCCCAAACCTTCTTCTTTTACCTGCTTGGTTAATTCCAAACCGCTTAATCCGGGTAATACCATATCGAAAAAGGCAATATTATACTCTCTGTCTTTTAACATATTGAGAGCTTTCCTGCCGTCTCCCACTGTATCTACACTGTATCCCCAGGATTTTAGCTGGTTGGCAAAACTTCCTTGAACATTGAGATCGGTGTCAACTACCAGTACGGAAACACTCATATATAATGTCTCCCCTAATTATAGTATTATTTTTAGGTAAATCTTATACAAGCATACTGCTTGTTAGAGGGTAATGGATTAATTATGTAAAAATAATTTTATTTCCCTCTATCCATATAGTACCCATGTTTTTGTCTAAAATCAACGCATATTTTCCTGATCGGAATAAAATTTCAGAAAAAAATTCTGTTTTAAACCCGATTTTAGCCTATCCAGCGTATTCTTTAGCCCATTATGCTTGCGAAGCTCTAATGTAAATGTCCCTGTATAATTTACATTATGTAACTGTTGAGTCACGCTGTTCCACTCGATAATTCCCTCGCCGGGCATATAATGCTGATCTGATAGGCCGTCATTATCAGAAATATGTGTCGCTAATATATATTTTACGCAAGTTAGGATAACATCCTCTATGTTCTCATTTAAATTTGCATGAGCAATATCTAAACAAATACCCAAACGATCGCTGTTTAACGTTTCTACGAAGTTGAGTAAAACGGAAGTTTTAGATAGCGGTGTGGCTATATTTTCTATGGCTATTTTTATTTTTTTGTTTTCACTATAGGTTAAAATCTCTTCTATACTGCCGCATAAGCGATTAAATTTACTATCCGTATACTCATCTTCCAGATCGCCTGCATGTACGATGAGTATATTTGCGCCCAGTATATCCATAATATCCACGACGCTTTTAATATGCAAGACAGCCTCCTGTCTGGCCGTTTTATCGCAACTAGCCGGCGATAGGGTATGACCGGCTTTTAAATCGGGTATACTGCTATAAAAAGGGGCGTGTACCGAATGGATATTAAGTCAGTATTTGGTGCAGGACGCTGCCAGTCGGCTTACTTTTTGCGCATCTTGATAATCAAAATGCGGCCTCATCGCCCATAGTTCTATTGTGGATATCCCTAAATCGCTTATGGTCTTTAGGATATGCTCATCTAAAACCTGATATACAAACAGATGAGTTGACAGACTCCATGGCAGATTAATCATTTTTTTGTTTTGCTAAAATGTATAATAATGTGAGTTTGATGTAAATATTTATATATCAATTAATTGATGTAAATTTACTGTAGGTGCGGGGCTTGTCCCCCAATGCTGTTGACTTAAGGGTAATTGTCATTCTGAACGAAGCGGAGCGCAGTGAAGAATCTGCTTGCGTATGCGGGGGAGATTCTTCGGCCTTCGGCCTCAGAATGACAGCCAAGAAAAGCGCCTTTAACCGTTTTGGCTTGAGGACAAATCGAAACATCGAATATTGCAAGAGGTTCTTTAAATCTGGAGATTAGCTCTCTGCTTTATCCAGTCTTAAATAAAATCCGTTAAACCGGTAATCCTGTATTGTACATTGCATTTCGGCAGGCTGGATAAAAACATGCGCCCGTAATAACGCCGTGATATGCGGTTATCCAATAATACCAATATTCCCTTATCGCGGCTGTTTCGGATCAGGCGTCCGAATCCCTGTTTTAATGAAATAATCGCCATAGGCACCTGATAATCTAAAAACGGATTGCCGTCTTTTTGTTTAATATGCTCTATGCGCGCTTTTATCAGCGGTTCGCTGGGTACGGCAAAGGGCAGTCTGTCTATAATAACGCAGCTTAAAGCCTCGCCCGGCACATCCACGCCCTCCCAAAAACTGCTGGTAGCCAGTAATACGGAATTGGTATCCTCTTTAAATTCGCGAAGCAGCGCCGCTTTGCTTTTTTCTCCCTGTTTTAGTAAGGTATAGGGCAATACGGGTTTTAAACTCTGATAAACCCTGTCCAGATTGTTAAAACTGGTAAACAAAACCAGCGCACGGCCCTTGCTCTTTTCCAAGACAGCGTATATTTCCTTGGTCATAGCGCATGTAAAATCAGCGGATGTAGGCGCCGGCAGGTGGCGGGGAATATATAATACGGCCTGCTTGCTGTAATCAAAGTGGCTCTTTAGTATTAAATCATGGCTTTTTGTTATACCCAATTGCCGTTTAATAAAGGAAAAATTATTCTGTGTAGACAGGGTGGCTGATGTAAATATTACATGTTGTGTGTTTTCGTATAATTTGTTTAGCTCAGATGCAATCTCAATCGGCGATGCCCTAAGATATACTCAGGCGCCGCGCTGCTCGCACCAGTATACATATTCTGTATCTGCTTGTTTTAATATAAATTCTAAAGCCGCTCTTATTTCGCCTGCCCTATGTGCGCAGCTTATTATCTCTTCTGCGGCATCCGGCAGGCCGGTTAATTTTGCCTTTAACAGCTCTAAGGCATTACTTAATTCAGCAAAAATCTTGCCGATCTCCGCGTTAGTCGCAGGCAGACAGTATTTGCTTTCTTGTCTCTTAAACTGCTAGAAAAAATGCGGCAGGCGCATACCGATGGTCTCTATAAGCCGTAAAAATTCATCGTCCAGTTTACTGCTTGCGGCAAGTTGTCTTTTTACAGCGCTTAATAAATCATCTAAATTGTAATTACTTACCGTAAGACCGAAATATTGGGTGGCTATATCTTCTACCTGATGAGCCTCATCAAAAATTACCCCGCTATAATTCGGGATAACCTATCCGCCGCATTGCCCTCTTACAGCCATATCCGCAAAAAACAAATGATGATTTACTATAATCAAATCCGCCCGCGCCGCATCCTGCCTCATTTTGGTAATAAAGCAATCCTCAAAATATCCGCACTTTTGTCCTATGCAATGCTCGCTTTTGGAGCATACATTATGCCAGGTGGCGCATTTATCGGGCAATTCGTCTAATTGCGCCCGGTCGCCGCTTTTGGTATTTGTTCCCCAATGTTTGATTAATTCAAGATAGCGTACTTCACGGCGCTCAGATAACAGCGGCTGCTTCAGGTATTCATAAAACCTGCGCAAACACAGATAATTACTCCGTCCTTTCATATAACATACTGAAAAATTTAAATTCAGGCATTTTTTTAAAAATGGAATGTCTTTAAAGAAAAGCTGCTCTTGCAGGTTTTTGGTGCCGGTTGATACTACCAGCTTGCGTCTGCTTAATATCGCAGGTATCAGATAGGCCAAGGTCTTTCCGGTACCGGTGCCCGCTTCTACCAGCAGGATACCGCTCTCATTCAGAATATCCTGTACCTTCCGGCTCATACAAAGCTGCTCAGGTCGCAGTTCATAATTCGGCAGACGCTCGGCCAGTAAGCCGCCGGCGCTAAAAATTTGTTCTAAATCGGATTTGGGCATAAGTAAGTGATGTGTGGGTTTTATAGGGGTGGAGCTTGTCCCAATGCTGTTGATTTAAGCCAATACAAATAATAAAAAGCTTTTTTTAGCCTGTCATTCTTAAGGCCGTAGGCCGAAGAATCTACTTGCATATGGGGGTAGATTCTTCACTCCACTTCGTTTCGTTCAAGAATGACAGTTCTTTATGTTTCGGGATGAGACACCCCGAAACAAAGACGACAACGCTGCTGTAGGGTGGATTAAGGGGTCTTGTATAGCAGGTACTTATTATATACTTAGAGAACACCAAAATAGCAAATAGATTACCCCTAATCCACCATGCTTGCAATTAGTTATAAAATAACAATGGTGGAACCGCAACTATCAAAAACGTAGGCATAACATATTTTTTTGCAGGCTTATTTCTAACAAGGGCTTGTTCCACCCTACATTTAAGTCTACATCAAGAAGCAAGCTTTGCGTAACATGAGTTAAGAATGAGGCTTAAAAGCTGAAGAATCTACTCGCATATGTAAACAGATTCTTCACTGCGCTGCGTTCAGAATGACAAAACGAATGTGTCCTTATTTTAAAAAACGTTCCATTAGCATTTGGCGGTAATAGGTCCCACTGCACTTCCGGTTATAAATTGCTTTACTATTGGATTTTGCGTGTTTTTTATCTCATCAGGGCTGCCTACTTCGATAATTTTTCCCTCATACAG
The DNA here is from genome assembly GCA_024276125.1 of bacterium. Classification (GTDB taxonomy): domain Bacteria; phylum SZUA-182; class SZUA-182; order SZUA-191; family JAJRXT01; genus JAJRXT01. The sequence goes on along the minus strand of JAJRXT010000060.1, from coordinate 51,224 downwards.
CATAGCTATACGGTCGGCTATTTTATAGGCGCTTACCATATCGTGGGTAATGGTAAGAGAGGTGACGTTTAATTTTTGCTGCATATCTATGATTAAATCATTAATGGCGTCAGCCATAATCGGATCAAGGCCGGTAGTCGGCTCGTCATATAATAGTATTTGCGGGTCCATTGCAATGGCTCTGGCTAGTCCCACGCGTTTTCGCATACCGCCGGATAGCTCAGCCGGTTTTAAATTCTCCACTTCTGATAAACCCACCATATTAAGTTTTTGGGTTACTATCTTTTTAATGTCCGCCTCAGATAAATCCGTATGCTCGAGCAGGCCAAAACCCACATTTTCCCAGACGTACATGGAATCAAACAAAGCCGCCATCTGAAACAGCATACCGAATTTTTTACGCGTCTGCCTTAATTCTTTATTCGACATATTGGCAATATCTTGACCGTCTATGAAAACCTGACCGGAATCAGGGCGCAAAAGGCCGATAACATGTTTCATAAGTACGCTTTTACCGCAGCCGCTGCCTCCGATAACTACCATTGATTCGCCCTTTTTTATATGCAGGCAGGCGCCCTTTAAGACCTCTTTCCCCCCAAAACGCTTATATATATCTATAACCTTTATCATAATTAAAACAACAATGCGGTTAGAAAATAATCTGATATAAGTATTAACATGGAAGCTAAAACCACTGCTCCGGTAGTGGCGCGTCCCACGCCTTCTGCCCCCCCTTTTGTATAAAAACCCTTATAGCAACCGACAATGGCAATAATTATACCGAATATCGCAGCCTTTAAGAGTCCGCTGTAGATATCGTTTAATTCCATATAATTTACCGTCCGCCTGATATAAACCACAGGATTAGCTCCCAGCATTTGCACACTTACCAAAAAACCGCCGATAATACCCACTAGATCGGCAAATACAGTAAGCAGCGGCAGGGCTATCAGGCTGGCTATAAAGCGGGGAACCACTAAATATTTAATTGGATTAACCGCCATGGTTTCCAAAGCGTCTATCTGTTCAGTAACCCGCATAGTGCCAAGCTCAGCGGCCATAGCAGAACCGGCGCGGCCCGCGACAATCAGGCCGGTTAAAACAGGACCCAGTTCACGGGTTATGGATAAAGCCACCACCGTACCTACTAATGCCTCGGCATTAAAGCGCCTAAAGCCCACGTAGCTTTGCAGCGCCAGCACCATGCCGGTAAAGGTAGCTGTAATCAAGGCCACCGGTATAGAGTTAAATCCCACCTCTTCCAGTTGCAGCATGGTATGTTTGAATCTATACGGGGGACGAATCATTAAACTGATTGTAGAAAAAAACAGTTGTACAATCCTGCCGATTTCCTCAAGAAGAAAGATAACCTTACTACCTATTATTTCCAGCCATTTTATCATAATATTTTATCAGCTTTGTTTGATTAAAGTTCTAATTCTGATATAGCTTGCTCAAAAGGGATGCTTTTTTCATTTTTTTTTTAATTAATAGAGGGTGTAGCAACATTTTTACCTTCCGCTATAGCTTCCAGTTTATGTTTGATGCGATAATTTGATATTTTGGTTTGAAACAAGTCAAAAGACCAAAAACTACGCAACTTTATAAATAAGTGGGCGATAAGTTGGTTTTGGTATTGGCTTACCACTGTTATGCGCTGTTTCAAGCCAGGCGACTTTTGCTTTTAATACCTCTTCTAATGCTTCCTGCGGCGTCATACCAAAAGCGCAGCAAAATTTAAGATCGGGGATATCTGCAATGTATCCCTCATCCTCCTCACTGTAGAATAGATTAATATGGTAATCTTTCATTTTTCTTCCTCCAGTTGAAGGTTATATTGTTCTATCAATTGCAGGAATTGCTTTATTTGATATGGTTTGGCTTTTCCTTTAACATTTTGCAGATTAAGTAATTTTGGTATCTCTGGATGTATATAAATATGATGACTGCCATTAATCCGAGACAATTTGAATCCAAATAAAAGAACATATTTTGCCAATTCTGAAAAATGAACATTTTTGCTTCCAGAAAGTAGATTATTTAGTAATTTCCGCTTGTTCATATTTACTATAAAACTATAAATTCAACGTATGATAACGCAATGTTTTCCCCGTTACTTTCAATTGCTTAATGGTGCAGTAACATTTTTACCTTCTTGTATAGGCTTTATTACGAAAAATAAAACCTTGGTAAAGATTTTCCTACCATGCACAAAAGCTCATAAGCGATAGTATCGGCGCATTCTGCGGTATCTTCCACCGGCAGGCGCCCCTCATCATTTTTACCCCAGATTAAGACCTCATCTCCGATATTTACGCCTTTTATATGGCTTACATCAATCAAGCTAATATCCATACAGACGCGGCCTACCACGGGAGCGCGTATACCCTTAATCAATACCTGTCCCTTATTGGATAGCGCACGCGAAAAACCCAGTGCATAACCCAAGGGGATTATGCCTATCGTTGAGGGCTTATCAGTTATATATGTACGGCCATAGCTTATAGCGCTGTCTGCCGGTAATTTTTTTAGACTAATTAGTCTGCTGGTTAGGTTCATTACCGGTTTTAGTTTTATTTTACCGCGTAACAAATTATCAGATACGGCGCCGTAAAGCATAATACCGGGGCGCACTAAATTAAAATAAGCAGGGGCAAAATCAATAATAGCCGCACTGTTTGCCGCATGTATAAGCGGTATTTTTATCTCTTTTTTTTCTAGTTTGGCAAGTAAATCTTCAAATCTTGATAGTTGTAATTTGGTAAATGTTTTATCCGCTGCATCCGCTTGTGCAAAGTGAGTAAGTATTCCCTCTATTTGTATGCCTTTTAAGTGTATCAGATATTCGATGTTATTTACAGCTCTATTCCAAATATAACCCAGCCGTCCCATACCGGTATCTATTTTTACATGTATTTTAAGACGCCTGCCTGCTTTTAGGGCGGCATTTGACAGTTTGTCGGCGGAGGATGAGTCATATATAACCGGAGTTAAATCATATTCTATGATTTTCTGCGGATTGCTGCCTGATAAACCCAATAAGACTAAAATAGGCAGCTTTATTCCGGCTTTGCGCAACCTGATTCCCTCGCAGGCGTTTGATACGCCCAGCGTATTTACCTTGCCGCCTGATTCTAAGCGCTTGCTTATTTCTATAGCGCCGTGACCATAGGCATCGGCTTTAACTATCGCTAATATCTTTCGGTTTTTGCCTGCCTTAAGGCGTATATTTTCTAAATTATAATCTAAGGCCGATAGGTCTATCTCAAGCCTATTACAATTGTTTGGCGCATATTGCATGTTAATTGACTATCTTGATAGTATAGGAGAACAAATTTTTCCCATTGTAGGCGCGGGTTTTTAAACCTGTTTTCTGACCGAGCCTGTTGGTCGGCGGCTACGGGTGACAGCCTCTAATGAAAAGAAGAATCCTGCTCTGCGGTGAAATTTTCAAAGCTGGTACAATGTTTCAGAAAATAGAGCTTAACCGTACCAATAGGCCCGTTTCGCTGTTTACTTATTATTATTTCAGCCACGCCTTCTTCTTTTTCTTTAAGCTCTACATGTTTATATACTTCAGAGCGATATATAAAAGCCACCAAGTCGGCATCCTGTTCAATAGCGCCAGATTCTCTTAAATCCGCTAAAATAGGGCGGGGTGGATTTCTGGATTCTACTGCGCGGGATAACTGAGATAGGGCGATTAACGGTATGTTAAGCTCACGAGCTAGTGATTTTAAAGAGCGCGATATTTCAGATATTTCCTGCTGACGGCTCTCCGTTTTACCGCGGCCTCTCATAAGCTGCAGATAATCCACCACCACCAAGCCGATATCGTGTTCTTTCTTTATCTGGCGCGCCTTAGCCCGCAGTTACATTACTGATATACCGGGGGTATCGTCTATAAAAATAGGCGCTTCAGCCAAAATTCCCATAGCGCGGGTCAGCCTGCTCCAATCATTTGTTCCTAAATAACCGGTTCTGATTTTGTGATAATCAACTTTAGCCTCAGAGCATAACATACGTATAACTAATTGTTCTTTAGATGTTTCCAAGCTAAAAATCGCCACCGGTACATGTGATTTGCTGGCGGCGTGTACTGCGATATTTAGGGCAAAACTGGTCTTACCCATGGAAGGACGTCCGGCAATAATAACTAAATCCGATTTATGCAGCCCCGAGGTCATCTCATCTAAGCGATCAAAACCGCTGGATAGGCCGGCAACGGCCATCTTTTTTTCGTAAAGCTCTTCTATCTGCTTATATGTATCGTCTATAAGATCGCCTATAGCGGTAAAACCGGGTCCTACTCTTTGTTCAGCCACATCAAACAACAATTGCTGAGCGCGGTCAAGCAACAGATCGGCTGCATCCCTGTCTTCGTAACCTTCAGCGGTAATTTGCGCAGCCGCATTGAGCAGGCGGCGCAATAGAGCTTTTTCTTTTACGATTTTAGCATGTGCGGTAACATGAGCCGCGGTGGGCACCGATTCAAGCAGCGCCATCAAATATGCAGCTCCGCCGATATTATCAAGCTCTTCTTTACGCGTTAGTTCCTGAGATAAGGTCACTAGATCAATTACCTGACTTTGCTCGAATAACTCCACCATGGTATCAAATATTTTGCGGTGAGAATGCTGATAAAAATCATTCGGTTTGATCAAAGTAAGCGATTTGGCTAAAGCCTCATTGTCTAATAATACTGCGCCCAAGATCAGGCGTTCGGCCTCTATATTATGAGGGGGAAGTTTTTGTAATGATATATCATTATCCGGCTGCATTAATATTGTCCTAATTAGTACAGAGTTCCAATAAAAAGTGTACAATAAGCCGTCATTCTTAAGGCCGAAGGCCGAAGAATCTGCTCGTATATTGTGTGTAGATTCTTCACTGCGCTTCGCTTCGTTGGCAATGACAGCTTTTTTAAGTCAACAGTATTGCCGTTTTATCAAGATGGGACAAGCCGCCTCCCCTACAAGGCAATAAAATCAATAACTTTTATGTCGAACTTACATTAGTTAAGTTGAATGAACATGCCTATGTTATTCTGTTAAAATCATCTTGCAAGCGCACCACATCATCTAGTTCAGGGGTGGATGCTTCAAAAACATCACTATCGCTAAGTGCGGTCATCCGGTGCAACATACCCGCCGGGATATGCTGGCTTTGACCTATGTTCAAGGTTTTCTTTTCTAAATGCGCCTCATCTTTACCCAATAATAGTTCAATACAGCCTTTTTGTACATACAGTGTTTCATCTTTTATTTTATGATATTGCAAACTAAGTCTTTTTCCGGCACAAACATGTAATATCTTACCTATATACTTATCAGTTTTTGCCCAGATTATTTCATAACCCCAAGGTTTTTCTATTTTCCGCATAGTTATCCTTAAATTATGTATTATTAACTCATGTTACGCAAAAACCATTCCACGGTAATTTTTAAGCCTTCATCAAATGATACCAAGGGGGTATAGCTAAGCAGCCGCTTGGCCTTTTTGATACCGGCAAGCGAGCGCTTTATATCTCCTTCTCGCGGCGGGTCATAAACCGGCTCTAATTCCGATTTTAATATGTTCCTTATTTTGTAGAATAATTCATTAACCGTAATCTCATAACCTGTAGCTACGTTGAATATTTCACCGGCTATATTCGGGGCGCCCGCCGCCTTTATATTAGCCCATACCACATTGTCTATAAATGTAAAATCACGTGATTGCTCGCCGTCGCCATAAATTGTAGGGGATTTTTTATTTATCACAGCGCTGATAAATTTTGGTATTACTGCGGAATATTGAGAGGCGGGGTCCTGACGCGGACCGAATACATTAAAATATCTAATCGCTACAGTCTCAAGCCCGTATAGAGTATAAAAATTACGGCAGTACAACTCGCCGGTTACTTTATTTATGGCATAGGGAGACAATGGATTATAAGGCATATCTTCTACTTTGGGCAGGGTAGGGCTGTCGCCGTATATAGAAGAAGAAGAAGCAAAAACCACTCTTTTGACCTTAGCGTCACGAGCGGCTAATAATACCTTTAGCGTACCCTCTTCATTTGCGCGTAAAGAAGTCAAGGGATCAGCTACCGAGCGCGGCACTGAAGGTATTGCCGCTTGATGCAAAACATAATCTACGCCGCTTACAGCTTTAGCTAATGCCTTATCATCGCGTATATCCGCCTCATAAAATTTAATATCGCCTAAAAAAGGGGCAATATTTTTAGGCCGACCGGTAGCAAAATTGTCAATCACTCTAACCTGCTGCCCCGCTTTTATTAATGCAGATACTATATGAGAGCCGATAAAACCGGCGCCTCCGGTTACTAGATATTCGGACATTTACACCTCATAAAATTTTTTTGTTTAATTGTATAATTATTCGGAATGAATAAAGCGGATTAAAGTTTAACAATATGATCGCCGAAAAATCCCTTAAGGGCATTACGCGTATCCACAATTAAAGGCGCATGCGTTACCACCATTGAATAGTCAATATTACTATGAGCGGTAATAATAGCGACACAATCTGCTGCTTCCAGAATAGATTTGTCTAATTTTTGGGAGGAAAGAGCATAAGGCTCTATTTTTAATGTGGGAATATACGGGTCTATGTAGCTGACATCGCCTCCTTTTTGAATTAACATGTTTATAATATCCAAAGCCGGAGACTCCCTTACGTCATCTATGTCACCCTTGTAAGCCACTCCTAAAATCAGAATTTTGGAGCCGTTAATACATTTTTCTTCATGATTTAAGGCGTCAGTTATTTTGTTTACCACATGATATGGCATATAAGCGTTTACTGTACCGGCTAGCTCTATAAAACGCGCTTCAAAACCTATGGACTTTGCCTTCCACGATAAATAAAATGGGTCAACCGGTATACAATGACCGCCTAAGCCCGGACCGGGATAAAAAGGCATAAAGCCAAAAGGCTTAGTGGCCGCAGCATCTATTACCTCCCATACATCAATACCCATTTTATTGCTCATTAAAGCAATTTCATTTACCAGACCAATATTTACAATACGAAAGGTGTTCTCCAAGAGCTTAACCATTTCGGCAACTTTTGTGGATGATACCGGCTTTACCTCATTTATACACTGTTCATACAATCTGGTAGCCAATTTTGTACACTTATCGGTTACTCCGCCTACGACTTTAGGTACATTTTGGGTAGTGTATACTTTGTTGCCCGGATCAACCCGCTCAGGCGAAAATGCTAAAAAGAAATCCTCGCCTACGCACAAATCACTTTTTTGCAGCTCGGATAAAATAAGTTCCTCGGTCGCCCCCGGATAAGTAGTGCTTTCCAATACTATTAACTGGCCTTTTTTAATATATTTTGTTATTTCAGATACAGCGCTTACAATATAGGAAACATCCGGATCGCGGCTTTTTCCTAGCGGAGTGGGCACGCAGATACTAAGTGCATCCAGCTTTTCGATAATTTCAAAGGATGTAGTAGCTTTAAATTTGCCCTGTATTACCAAATCCTTGAATCGCTCGCTTGGCATATCCAAAATATATGAATTACCCGCATTTAAGCTGTCTATTTTTTGCCGGTTAATATCTATTCCCCAAACATCAAAGCCGGCAAAAGCAAATTCACAAGCCAGAGGCAACCCCACATAACCCAGCCCGATAATGCCGATTTGGGCTGTTCGGTTATTAATTTTTTCCATTAAATAACGCATATTGTTATTTATCATTACTCTTATCCTTACCTGTTACTTACTGATGAGGCGACAGAATAACTGCAAAAAAAACTATCAAAGACTACCTGATTATATTCGTTTTCTACGTACAGAAAGTCCTAATTCAACTTCTTTATTTTTAATCCGTTTCTCTCTTGTGATTAATTCACGTTCCATGTCCAAAAGTTGCTTTAGTTTGTCGTAAATCTCACCTTGCCTGTTTTCCAGCTCATGCTGCTTGTTTTTCAAGCGCTTTTCCCACTCAATATGAGATTTATACTTGGAATACAGTTCATTTTGAGCAATATCCGTAGGTGATACACCCGACATATTAGCTGATGCCGGCGCCGAAGCTAAGACTTTTCCATGAACAACAGCCGCCTCTTTCTGTTCTGAACTCTCAGGGTAAAGACGAATTATATCAGATTTTAATTCTTTTATCACGCCTTTTACCAGTTTATCACTTATTTTTTTGCGCTCTTTTACATAGCCGGTGACTAAAGCCGCATCGCAAATAATATTTATTAACCTAGGTATTCCACGTGAAGCTTTATATACTTCCTTAATAGCTAAACTGGTGAAAATTTCGTTATTTTCAATACCGGCTACAGCCAGACGATGCCTGATATATCCGGTTACTTCCTTGCTGGTTAAAGAAGATATATGATAGCCTACAGTAATGCGCTGCCGCAGTTGTCTTAAGCCTTGCATGCTTAAAATTTCTCTTAATTCAGGCTGTCCCACCAGAATTATTTGCAGGAGCTTGTCTTTTTCTGTCTCCAGATTTGATAACAGGCGTATCTCTTCTAATGTAGTGGGCTCCAGATTTTGAGCCTCATCAATTATGATTACTACATTATGCCCCAAGGCATACTCTTTTAATAAAAAACGATTGAGTTTGTACAGTAAGTCTTCTTTACCCTCGCCCTCGGTTTCAATTCCAAAATCCCGCATTATCATTTTCAACAATTGGATTGAGGACACTTTGGTGTTGATGACCCGCGCCACCATGGTGTCGGCATTCAATCGTTTTAATAATGCCTGAATAATAGTGGTTTTACCCGCGCCAATCTCACCGGTTATTACAATAAAGCCTTTTTTATCATATAACCCATAAGTTAAATAGGCCAGCGCCCGCTTATGCACCGAGCTTAAATATAGAAAATGCGGGTCAGGGGTAAGACTGAAAGGTTTTTCCCTAAATCCATAATAATTATTGTACATATCAATTTACTTAACTTAGTTTTTTAGGGTTATTGTCGTCGCGTTTTCTACCATACGGAGACTTGTTGCCATACTTATAAGCATATTTATAACCGTATTTCTGACCATAACCGTAATTATAGCCATACTTATCAGTATACTTATACTTGTATCTGCGGGAATAGTGAGATACGCTGTCAAAACGGTTTAACACAATTCCCATAATATTTGCTTCTCCTAAATTGGAAATAGCATCTGAAACCGCTTCTTTGGGAGTATTGTTCGCTCGTACAACTAAAATAACCTCATCTACTTTTTGGCTTAAAATAACGCTGTCGGTTAATGAAATAACCGGAGGAGAGTCTACTATAATAACTCTATTTTGATACCTGGCCTTGAGCTCTGTAATCAATTTCAGCATATCCTCAGAAGAAATAAGTTCTGACGGGTTGGGAGGGATAGTTCCCGATGGTATTACTCTTAATTTTTCGATTTTAGTTTTAACCAGCACATCTTCTAACTTAACCTCACCCATTAAAAAATCGCTTAAACCCATTTCGCGCTTAATTCCCAGCATACGATGTACTGCTGGTTTGCGTAAATCGCAATCCACTACCAGTACGGTATCATGTAAGCCTTGGGCAATTGTTATGGCTAGGCTCAGGGCGGTTACTGTTTTACCCTCATTGGGCAGGGCGCTGGTTACCAGAAAAATGTTATGCGAATACAGCTTCTTGGTGCGCATTACTTTGGTGCGCAACTGGCGGTATTCTTCAGCGGCTAATGTATTAGAAGAAAAAAGAGCGATTAATCTGGGGTCTAATCCCCTCAAATAATCAGAGGTCAAAACAGTGGCAGGCGACTGAGTCTGCTGTTGCTGCCGCTGTGGTTGATTCGGATGCAGCGATCTTCTCTCTTTAGCCGCTTTGGCTAGAGCCTGTTCTATCCTACTCACTTAAATTAATCCCTTCTCTTGTTCCAAAGTAAAACCTACCGATCCTTGGCAGACATATTCATACTAAGTTGCTTTTCAAAATATCACGGTAGTCGGACTCGTCGCTTAAGCCCGAGCTATGCAGACTCTTAAGTCAGGGACTTTCTCAGAATACCAAATTAATGTTCTTTTGAAAAGCAACTTAGTATAATATTACCTTATAGCAGAAACTAATGCTATGCCAAAATATAATAAAGAATTTCTCTCTGCCTTCAAGATAATATTAAAAAACTTCTTTATTATTAATGGATTAGGTTTAATTAACAGGTATTGCTAAATATGCAACTTTTTTGTGCAGATTTTCCCTGTTCCCTTTCGGAAAATAAGATTTTTATGTTTGATCTGTCTTTAAGCCAAACATCAGCCCGCTCATTATGATGGTTTCGGGGTGATAAACACCGAAAAAAATTAAATAGTATAGGAAATCCCATTTTTTCTCTTTGCAGCCGCTGATTTTTAACCCCGCCCCATAGCTGAGCCTTTTGGTCGGCATTTACAGGGAATAGTCTGCGCCGCATAAGCGCGTTATGTTCAAAAAGGTTGAAATTCTTAAACATTAAATTTATCTGCATATATAATATTTGGGTTATAATTACTTTATTATGTTCATCATATTATAAAATAATTCTTTATAAGTTTGTAAATATAATATATTCGGGGCGTATGTCAAAATCATCTCTCTTATAACCAGCAATACTACAAAAACAGCATAAAAACTCCCTCCTAAAAATATTAGCATATTTAAGCGTCTTTTTTTAATAATTTCATCTTCAGTCATAACCGTAGGTATGGTCGCCAAAACAGGAACTTTTAAGGCAAGCTGTACAGTATCAATATCACGCAGGGAATGATCTGAATATTCAGCCCAAAAAGTTACGGAAACCCCAAAAATAATTCCCAATATAGTGCCTACGATAATGTTTTTACTCATTCTTGGAGAAATAGGTTTTAAAGGTAGTTGAGCGGCGCTTATTACCTCAAACTTATGTCCCTGCTCCATGGTACTTAATTCTTTCTTTATTTTGAGTTGCTCTAGGCGCGCCAATAATGTATCATAAATGTTTTGGTTTACATTTAAGTCCCTTTGGAACATGGCATATTCCTGCTCACTCCTTGGCGCATTCTTGACTCTTTTTTCATATTCCTTGATCTTCTCAGATATTCTTGTTTTACCAGCGTGCATTTTTTCCAAATCATTATTTAATTCATTTAAATAATTACGCAGTTTTAAATATGCCGGGTTTAGGGTAACCTTTTGTGTATTAACAGCTTCTTCAGTCTCATCGCTAATCTCATTAACACTGTATGATTCCATGAGCTTTCTTTTTAGCGCTTCTCTTTCTGTCATGGTTTTTTTTACCAATGGATGCTTGGGAGTATATAATACTAAGAGTGAATCCAATCTTGCGTTCAAATCATTCAGCGCTTTTTCTTGAGGAGTTAAATTCTCATCTATTATTATTGAACTGAGCGTATCCTCAATTTCTACGGAAAGTTGTTTTTCCACCTTCATTTTTTTATCGTTAGTTTCCTTAATTTTTAACTGAAGATTAGCCAATTCAATTTGAAATTGTTCCAATTTAGCAAAATTCTCATCTAATAGTCCCGGCATTTCCCCTTGATGCTCTATTTTAAACTTTGTTAATACTCCTTGTGCTTCATTTACTCTTTTTTCATAATATACAAGTAGTTCATTTAAAACAGTCGGCGATTTTTCATCTGTATCATATAAGGAAGAGGCATCTTGTTCCACAAAAAAACCACAAACAGTATTCACTATTTTCATACATAAGCGTGCATCACTGCTGTAAAAGTATATCTTGAAAATGTTGGGTCCTGATGAGCGTATTCTAATTCCTGATTTGATCTGATTAATTAATTTATTGTATTCTTGGGGACTGGATGTGGTCTTATCCAGACCTGCGATTTTTGCTATCTCTTCGATTCTGCTGCGACTGGTCATCACCGTCTGAATGGCTTTGAATCTGGATGCGCTTAATCCTCCCCCAATACCGAATATTTTTTTCGATGAGTCTTGCCCCCTTCTTTTTACTAAAACAGTAGCTGAAGATTGGTAAATTTTGGGCAATAGCAGGGTAAAAATACCACTAATCGAAATTACAGCTATTAGTGGGAGTAAAAAATGCCACTTCCTACGTACCAGGATACTATAATAATCGCCAACGCCGGTTTCTCTTTCAATCATAATCTATTACTGAGCTATTTGAGCCTTTTGCAAAACTCTCCAAAATGTTATTTACACAGAGGCCGTGTCGTAACTGCCTAGAACCTGAAAAATGCTCTCAACATGTCATTCCTGCGGAGGCAGTAATCCAGTTTTTTCAAGATGTTATAGATTCATGTTCCCTGTCTTTACGAGGACAAACTTCACTGGAATGACAGGAAAATTCCATTACGATAACGTGAGTTCGACATAAAAATTATTGAATTTACTAAACTGTAGGGGAGAGGACAAGCCCCTCCCCTACAGTAAATCAATGTCAATTGTTTGATATGTAAGAGTATTCTACTCTTCTTATGTCGAACTCACGTTACGATACAGCCTCACAGTGATGCAAGCGGGATTTTTTTTATAATATTCCCTGATAAATAAGCATTCGCAAATGACAGGTGGTTTTGCAAGAGCCTCATTTTTGTATAGTTGTAAATAACCCACCCTACGTGCTGGGTTAAATGATAAAAATTACCAAGTGGCTACAGCAAACAGCGCAAAAGAATTCTCTATGTAATCACCCTCTGGTACGTCGCTTGTGCTGCGCCGTAATCCATAACCCGCCCCGATGTTTAACCAATCATATACCCTGTAACCGCAATCAATATTTGCTGTTATAACATCATACGCTGCCTCTTCTTCAAAGTCGTATTGGTAGTCAGTGTAATCTATGGCGCCATTTGCGTATAATCGATCGCTGGCATACCATTTAAGTCCTGTACTTCCGCCCCAGTAGGTTATTTTATTATTGGACTGAAAATACTTGTTTATACCGTATTTTAAATCAGTATAAAAATCATATTTTTTAAGGGCATGATAAACACCCAAACGGGTTTCCTGGTTTTCATATGGAAAACCGTACAGATCGTCATAGAAACTATTTTTGAAATAAAGTTCAACAGAGGTGGAACGCAGCTTAAATAACTGCCCTCCAAGATCAAAAGAAATACCATAAAGCATAAGTTTTTGATCTTTTAGTACCTCACCCGTAGGCGAGGTCATGTTCTTTTCATATGTTCTATCAATATAGGCTGTACTTATTTTAAGCTGTATATAGGTTAAATCCAGAAAAACATCTATCGGAATTTGATTTTCAGTGTATCCTGTACCATTGTCATATAGTGTAGAGTAGTATGAATACCCCAAACCAAGCTTTATTCTGGAGCCTACGGACTGGGTTGTAAATAAAGTAGCCCCCATATCCTCCCTGTCCAAAGCATCACTTAATTCATATTCAGTTAGCGCATATTGTAATCCAAGTTTGGCATTGGTGGTTTTAGTAATATCATAAGACAAGCTGGGTTTGATGTTAAAAACCGTGGAACGCGTTAAGGCGTCAAAAACATTTACAAAGGGAGAGCTTAAATCCTTCTCCGTGTAGTATATATCATAGCCGGCGTTTAATTCATAAGTGGTGCGCGGGGAATATTGATGCCCCCAATAGCCCCAAAGATTATACCAATACAGGGTCTCCTTCTCTCCGTCGTCACGAGCCCGATGGTCTAATTTAAGTTTGGTAATGAGCCTTATTGATTTTCTAGGCGAAGGATATTGTATTAACAACCCGGGAGAAAATTCGGTAATAAAGGCGCCTACCTCATCTTGATAATTTAAATCTATATTATCGGTATACTGTTCATATAAAGAAAGAGAGGGCATAAAATACCAATGTCCCTCTTTTTTAACCTCCTGAGCGCATAACTTATTTCCACCAGAAAATAAAGATATCAATAAACTTAAAAACAGTAGATATAGTATTAAAAGACCGGGAGAGTAATTTTTATTATAAGATAGAAGTTTTTTAAATTTCATATTCCTCATATATCAGAACGCCATAATCTCCATATGAAATGCTCATATGATATCATTTTCACGCTGAACTGACAGTATAAACTCCCAATTAACCCTATTTGCAGTTAGTTGCCATCTATCTTTGTAACAGGTCAATCTGAAAATGATATAACGCGAAAATTTACCGAAATAATTTCGACTATTTCAAAAACGACATCCCGTTTGCTAGATCGTTAAAAAAATGTACAATATTTTTAATCCACTTTATTTATAAATTTGATGGTACAAAAAATATATGTTATATGTTTCGGGGCGTCTTACCCCGAAAACACCTAGAGGCTGTGTTATAATTGTTTATAACCTGAAAAATGCTCTCAACCTGTCATTCCTGTGAAAGGTAGAAATCCAGTCTTTTAAATATGTTATAGATTCCCGTTCTTCGTTTTCTTAGAGGACAAGCTTTACGTAAATGACAGGTTGAAGCAGAGATAAACTGAACTATTTGCAAAACGCTGTACTAGCCTCTGCATAATTCTTTAAGAATTATGCAGACTAAAAAAGACTCTCTGGCACAGAAACTATGTCACCCGGCATAAGCTTGATATTTTGGTCAATAGCTCCTTTATGGATTGCTTCCAGATCAATTTTTATTTCCTCAATTTGAGAGCCTTTGCGTCTGGTAACAATAGTTGACCCCGGGCTGGAATACGGTGTGGTGCCTCCGGCTTTTAGGATAGCATCCAATACTGTAATTCCCTCTTGATAATCAAAGGACCCCGGTCTCCTTACCTCGCCGATTACACGAATTCTGGTTTCAAATGGATTTTGTTTAGGTTTTTTCGGCGCCTGCGGTTTTTCTTTAAAGAAAAAGGTATCATTTGGTTTTAAAAAGAGGTTTTGTTCTAAGTCGCCTTCTTTTAGTAAGGCATAAAAATCAATCTTTAGTTTTTTATTGCTCCTGATTAAAAAACTATTTTTTAGATCTGTTTGCTCCGGCAGGGAACCCAACAGCGAAAAGAACTGAAGTAAATTAGTATTACCTTGAATGCTCAAAGCGCCGGCTTTGGGAACTTTCCCATAAATATATACCCTAAAATTACGGGCGCTCTTGATATCTACAGTTACTTCCGGGTTATTGACGAATTCGGAAAGTTTGGCGCTGAGTTGTTCTCTTAACTGAAGGGGAGTTAAACCGGCAGCATTTACCTCTCCTATCAAAGGAAAAGAAATCTTTCCGTCCGGTCTTACAGTAACATCCGCACTCAGATCCTTATTACCCCAAACAGAAATGTTAATATTATCTCCGGCTGTTATTAGATAATCATCTGCGTAAGAATAATAAGGCAGAATCATAAAAATTATTAGAATCGGTATGAATTTACATAGTTTATTAAATTTCAACATTTTTCCCCTCCAAAAGAAGAAACCTGACAAGTTAATATTTAAGATTCAAACAAAATGAACTCGAACAAGATTGTTTTTGCTATGCAGGCAAAACGACTCAATTATATAACTTAGCTTAGGCACATAAATAGACTAACATGGCTGTAAAACGTCAAATTCCAAAGCCCAAATGTCAAATGAATGACAAAATCTAAATGACAAAAGAGCTTGATTTAAAACAATACAATGAACTTATAAAAATGCAGACCCTCTTGACATCTCTTAAATAAAAACAGTAAAAACAATGAGCGAGCGGCGCTTATTAAGCGTAATGACAATTGGACAGCCGAGCTTAAGTGTTTTTTTGACATTTAACATTCATTTGTTATTTGGATTTTGACATTTGAAATTAAAGCCTTTGGGATATCCCAAATTGGTTTTGTGTAACATGAGTTACATAACTCAAATCCGGCGGCATAAATTATCCAGATTATATTGTTAGCATTAGACTTTTTATCGCGACCCCTTGCCGGTAATAATTACTTGAATTGTTTTTAATATAATCACTAAATCCAAAAATAAGGATATATTTTTTATATAGTAAAGATCATACTGCAACTTTTCCACAGCCCCTTCTATATTGGAGCTATATTGGAATTTTACCGCCGCCCAGCCGGTAATGCCGGGTTTTACAGTAAGACGCTGCGTATAATATGGTATTCTCTGCTGGAGCTTTTTTATAAAAAACGGGCGTTCAGGCCTTGGCCCGACAAAACTCATATCACCCATTAGTACATTAATAAGTTGAGGCAGCTCATCTATTCGCGTATTGCGAATAACCCTGCCTACCCCCGTTATCCGCATGTCGTTTTCTTTAGCCCAAACCGGCCCGGTATCTTTTTCAGCGCCGGAACACATAGAACGAAACTTAAACAAAATAAACGTCTTACCGTATAACCCCGCTCGTTCTTGTTTAAAAAACACCGGTCCGCGAGAATCCAGTTTAATCACTATTGCCGTAATCAACATAATCGGAGAGGCTAATAGCAGGCCGGATACTGAAAACAGAATATCCACCATACGTTTTAACAGCTTGTAAAAAGAAGTATGTCTAAAACCAGATGAAAAAATTAACCAACTAGGACGTAAGTCCTTGATTAATATTTTTCCGGTTAGCTTTTCGTAAAAATCCGGAAAATCAACAATTTGTATTCCACGCAATTTACATGACAGCAACGTACTTAGCGGAAACAGCCCTATGCGCTGATTAAGAGCAACTACAATTTTATTAATTTTTTTCTCAGCGATTAAATCCAAAAGATTATCGCCGCCGCTGAATACTTTAAGTCCATTGATCCTTTCGCTGACAGGGTTGTTTTTATCACTATTTTAGTCTACAAAACCCTCCAGGGAATATTTAATTCTGCCATTTTGTGCTATTGCATTAGCAAGCATCTTAGCTGTACTGCCGGTGCCGAATACAATTACTTTCTGAGTAGGGTTAATTGTATTTAGCGTCCATGCAAAAAGCAGGCGCCAAAAAACAATCAGTATCAGCGAAATAAGTATAGCATATAAAAATAATCCATTACTTAATTGGAAGGAGGGAAAAATCAAATAAAATAATGTTAAAACCAAAGCGCTGACAGAAAATGCAATTAGAATTCTAACAATGATATTACTTAAAGAAATCTTAGTATCAATATTGTATAAATCTGTTACAAAAAACATCAATTGGCAAAGGATACTTATTAATGCAGCCTCTTCTAAAAACGGTAACCACGTAAAGGGAATAAAACCTCCAAACTTAACCGCAAATACCAGATAACTTGAAATCAATATAAGTATGCAGTCAATTTGAAAAAGAATGAAATTCCTTAAAGAGAGATTATCCCTTAAATAATACATCTTAAGTTATCCTTAAAATCATCTAATAAGTTAATGGATTTGTAAAAAAAATGCGACTTTTACAAAGCTGCCATCTTATTTATGAATGCTTAAAACTTTTTACGAATCCATCATAAATTGCCGCTCAACAGATTTTTAAATTTTAGCTGCCTCCTTATAATCTGTATATTTATAGTATAAGAAATCCCATTTTTTTGTGGCTGCCGACTTTCAGGTCGGTTATTGCTTACGCCAGTCTCAAGGCTTGTTTTGTATATCTAACAGGCCGACCTTTCGGTCGGCATCTACAAAAGTCTGCTGCCTGAGGTGCGATATGTTATATTTAATTGGTTTAATAGCTGTCTTGGAATTTAAGCATTAATAATATTACAAAACCAGTCAAAAAGTCAAATTCTTTATACTCATTATACCAATAAATAAAACAGCAGATATCACTCCTTAAATATAGAGTGGTTTAGAAACTATTTTAATCCATTATAAAATAAAGAGATATGGTTTTATTTTTTAGGCTGCCGCTTCCAGCGCCTGTGAATCCATACCCATTGCTCAGGGAAACGCCTTATATAATCTTCTATAATGGTGGTTATAGCTTGCGTGTTGATTAAAATATCTTGTTGTTTGTTGTCAGTTGTTTTTAACTCCATCGGAGGCAGCATTTCCATTTTATGCTTACTGTGGGCGTCTCTGACGATAAAGACCGGAATTATAGTAGCGCCGGTTGCCAAAGCTAGACCTACCGCACCTACAGGAGTATAAGCCGGATGACCGAAAAAATCTACAAAAACCCCGTCCACCCGACTATCCTGGTCCATCATTATACCTAATAATTGGTTCTTTAACAACACTTTAAATATACTTTTACTTATCTTGCCCCGTTTTTTTCTCTCAATAATGTTAATTTTGTTCTGCTGTCTGATTTGAAGCATCAGACGATTTATGCCTTCATTATTTATTGTGCGGACAATTATATTCACCGGATAGCCCAAGGACGCTGTAGCTAAGGATAATAATTCCCAATTCCCCAAATGGGCGGAAACAAAAATAACCCCCTTGCCGCGGGATAAGGCCTGATCTAAATGCTCTAATCCATGAATATCAATAAAATCCGCCGGTTTTAACCGCATGTAATAGCAAAATTCTATAACCTCAAAAAATCCCCGTCCCAGTTGCTGGAAAGATTTAACCGCAATTTTTTTAAGTTCCGCAGGACTATACTTATCTCCCAAAGCAAGCTGTAAGTTTTTAAGAGCATCTTTACGCTCTTTAGCAATCAGCCAAAACCCCAGCCAGCCCAGAATCTCACCCAATTTGAAGTTAAACTCAGCCGGTAGAAAACCAGCTAATTTGATAACCAATAAGGCCAGTTGATAGACTAATCCACGGGATAACTTTTTTTTAATATTCACTCAATTTTTTTGTATATTTAAGAATGGATTACTTATATAATAAACTTGTAATGATGTAACTCACCTTACGCAAAGCTTGCTTTTAAATGTAGGGTGGATCAAGCCCATATTATAAAAGAGGCTAAAGAAATATGCTTAGATTACGTTTTCTGACAGTTGCGGATCCACCATACTTACTTTTACAGAGAGTGGTGGATTCGGGGTAGCTTACCGGCTGTTTGGCGCTCTATAAATATATAAGAAGAACTTTTATACAAGACCCCTTAATCCACCCTACAGTAAGATTTTTATTTTTTTGCGTAACATGAGTAATGTAATTAACCCAAGTTGCTACCGATAGGTTTATTTTAAAAATATTTGGTTTTACATACCCGTTCATTCTGAACGAAGAGACCGTGTCGTAACTGCCTATAACCCGAAAAATGCTATCAATCTGTCATTCCTGCGAAGGCAGGAATCCAGCCTTTTCAATAAGTTATTGATTCCTGTCTCCGTAGGAATGACAGGAAAAAAGCGATTTTTCTGGTTGCGACACAGTCTCGAAGCGGAGCCCTTCGCTCGAGGATAAACTCCGTGAAGAATCTACTCGCTGTTGCGGGGGGAGATTCTTCAGTCTTCGGCCTCAGAATGACAAAAAGGGATAACTTCGCCATAGGTAGCAACTTGGGTTAATTATAAAAAATCTAAAAAGTTATATTATCTGGTTTCGGGATGTTTCAAACCAAAACCAGATAATATGTATGCAAAACAGCGCTTGTTTCGGGGTGGGACACTCCGAAACATACGAAAAAACCTAGCCTGCCACTACTGTTACAAAAACATATTTTTATATAAAATAGCAAACAGCAGACCATGTTGTCAATTATTTTTTCTTTACTTACAATAGATTAAGTTACATCTTTGAAATGTTCTATGCAGTATACCTTGCCATCTGTCTTAACAGTGATCGCTCCCTGTAAATTCGTCTGCAATATTTTGACCTGCTTTTTCTCATACTTTTTTAAAATATCTGCGTTTAAAAAGCCGGAATGTGGTCGGTCAGGTATAGAAAGAACAGCTATTTCAGGTTTTACCGCTTTTAAAAACGATGATGTATTAAAATTCAACTTTTTATCATGAGTTATCCTTAATATGGCGCTGGATAATAAAGCGGGTTTTTTTAGTAAATATTTTTCAGCCCTTTTGCCAAGATTTCCGCAAAATAAAAAACTTACTTTATCATAGCTAAGCTTTAAAACCAATGAATTATCATTCTTTATGCGGCTCTTGTTTGCTAAGGGAGGGTATATAACGGAAAGTGTAATGCCAGGCTGTACAACCAAACTGTCTCCTGCGCCAATTATATCTTCACTAATATTACTGCTTTTTAATTCTCTTTTAAATAGACTATAAGTATCAGATTTGTGTTTTTTTAAAGGTATATACAAAAGCCGGCCTACTATAAAATTTTTAATTACGCTGTTTAAGCTTCTTATGTAATTTGTTTTATCACGTGATAAGACCGCCCAGTCCAGCCGTTTAATCCCTTTAGACCACAAAAAAGGCGATACAATGCGTTCGCCTATATCAAAACCGTCTTTATAAAAACTACCGGCATCAATTAACATATTCTTGCCCCCCGGAAACTCTATAAAAACACAATCGCCGCGCCCTGCATCCAAAAAAATTACCCGTAGAAAATTATCCTTAACCGAATTAAATGACGGATAAATATAACAACCAATACTCACAATACTTAATCCCAAAACAGCCCAGCGCGCCCAATTTTTGCGCCAAGCCTTAAACAAAAAGTATAATAACGCATAATAAATAATTAACTGGAATATAGAGGGAGAGGGCATACGTATGGCGGCAAAAGAAAAACCGGCCATGTTATGTACCAAATTTAACAAAAGTTTAATAAATATTAAATTTAATTGCGAAATTAATTTAGCGCAGCTAAGATTTACAAAAGATAGTCCGCCGGATAGTAGTCCAAGGGGAATAATCAACCAGACTAGGGGAAGCGCTATTAGATTAGCTATGATACCCACCCAAGACAGCCGGTTAAAATAATATACAATAAGGCCGCAAGCAGACAGCCAGGCGGTAAGGCTTATGAATATATAACCGGTAAGCCATTTTTTCAATTTATCCCAATGGCCAAGCGGGGCTAAAATGGGTTTTTTATCTTTTGATGAGCTAATAAAATATACGGCGTAAATAATAAAAAATACGGTAATAAAGGATAATTGAAAATCTATTTCAAGAATTGAAACCGGTCTGTAAATTAATATAAGCAAAGCGGCCAGCGCCAGTGTGTTGTACCAATCCCGCTGCCTGTCGGCCAATAGAGATAGTATATAAGCTGTAATCATAATAGCGGCGCGCATCGTGGCGGTACGCGCCCCTACTAAAATTGTATATATAATTAGCGGGAATATGGTAAAAATGGCTGCAATTTTGCTTGGTTTGATAAAGCCTGTAATATACTCGAATAATCCATTCGGTAATAAGCGCAATAAAAAACTAAAAAAACTAAAGAATATAAAACTTACAAAACCTACGTGCAGGCCGGAAATAGCCAGCAGGTGCGCAAGCCCTACCCGGGTAAACTCATCTTTTATATAAGGGCTTACAGCCGTTCGCTCACCCAGTAATAATGCCTTCAGGAAACCGGCTGATTTATCAGGATAAGTGCGTCCGATAAATGCGGACAGCCGTTTTTTTAATTTATAAATAGATAAAAATAACAAGTTGACTTTCACCGGCGCCAGCTTTTTTATATATTTATCGCTATAAACTGTGCCAATTACCCGGATACCCTGTCTTTTGAGATATGTTTTATAATCAAATCCGCCGGGATTATTAAAGTTTTTAGGCAGGCGCAGTCCGGCTTTTACGGATATACTGTCCCCGTAATTTAATTGTATGTTTTGTTTATATAAACTAAGCCTCACCTTTCCGCTTGTTTTAATCCAGCGTCTGCTTTTTTTGATTCGTTCGGCTTGTATTATTATAACTGACTTATGGGTAAATTTTATCGGCGGTTTAATCAGGCGGCCTGCCAGCTTATAAGTACCGTCTTTAAAATTTTTGCTGATATGATTTTTCGGAAGGTATTTAGCCGAATACTGATAATTTAATAATCCGGCTAAAATGATACCTGTAAAGAGGATGATAAATAGAGTAGGCCGCTTTGGATTTAAATAAAAAGCGATTAAGCTTATAGCTATAAAAAACAGGCTGATAAGAATACAGGCGCTAAGCGGGGGAGAAAACAGCATAGCCGCTGCAATACCGGTTAAATAAACCAAAAGCAAATATACTATCGGACGCCTGCCTATTATATTCCACATATTGTTCTATCTAATTTATATGTAAGGCCGAATAAGGTGTGACAGTATTGTAACACATGGGACTGGAATTAGGCTATATATAAATTGACAGAACATTATTGCACCTTGCGGCGCTGGCTATCCATTGTAGCTGCCGACTTTTAAGTCGGTCTGTAGGGGCGGGTTTCAAACCCGCCCCTACAAAGGGGGATTTCCTCCTATACATTATTATTGTAACTACCCGTTAATTTCAATATAATCACCTACATTCAGACCTATTTTATCACATATACCGGCATTTACTTCCACTGCATATTTTATGGGATAAATAGAGCTGTAATAGTCGCAGGGGGAAGCGCTGCAAGGCGGAACATCGCTTATAATATGTAGAATCTTAAGCTTATTAGAGACAAATATTATATCAAGCGGAATAAACGTATTTTTCATCCAAAAATAACGCACTCGTTCCTCTTCAAAAATAAACAGCATACCGGCCTTTCTATCAAGGCTTTTTCTATACATCAAGCCCTGCCCTCTTTTAGCGCCCTTATCCGCTATTTCAGCCGTTATTTCCATTTTACCGGTTTTGCTGATTAATCTTACTTGTGTTTTTTCAAATCTAATCTGTTGCGCAAAAGCTATTTCAACAGGCAAATCGGCGCTTATAAACAGCAAGGATAAATGTACTATCAAGGTAAGGCAGAGTTTGTTTTTCATAAAATTACTCAAGGTTGAAATGCCGTATTTTTAACATAGTCTAAAAATCCGCGTACACCGGCGCTGGTAATTTGTAAGGATTTATATACCATATCATCAAATCGGGTTACATTTGCACTGTTTTTTAAGTCATCCACACTGTTTTGATCTAGCTTTACCTCGTCTTTAGAACGCAATTTATCGCCAAAAAAATCTACGCAGATTTTAAATACGCTACTAGTACGTTTATTGTTTTTTTCTACAATATCACGCAATAATTTGGGGACGCTATTGCATTTAATGTAGCCGGCATTTTTTATGGCTAAAATATAGTTTGGGGCGCTCAATTGAACGTCTTCCTGCTGCAAGCGGTAATTTACATAGCTTTCATAAGTAAAGTGATAGTTTTTGGTAGATTGAGTAGTACCGGCTAAGGGATTTAAGGGGGTAATAAAACGTAATCCAGTTTGAGCGCTATGATATGGCTGCCCCATATCTTCTATATAGTGGATAATGCGCGCCAAAAAACGGAAATACCAATACATATCGTCCTTAGCCAATGCCTTTTGCGCCATATCGTAAAAATGCCGCGCCCTATCCGGCGCCGCCCCTTGCGCAATGAACAAATACGGCAGGTGCCAATCCCAAGCAGGATAATACATATGCCGGTAGCCATGACTGCCGGCCATAAGCCTTTGGGCAAATGAAAGCGATAAACGCTTATCCATATCCCAATCAGGTTCATCGCTGTAATCGGTGAGAATTTGACGAGCGCTGGTTATCTCTCCAACAGCCGCTCCCTTATAACCGGGGCGTTTTTTGGTATCCAGATTATAATAAACGAATTTATGTGCCGGCGGGTTAACTTGGGCGGGGTCGGGATTGGTATAAGTTATCTTGTAGTCTGGATTAAGCGAATTATCCTGATAGGTATACGGGGTAACGGTTATTTGATTATATTCATCCAGCCAGCTTATTTCTCTAATAGCATATTTGGTAATCAGATTATGGCGCACCCAAGCGCGCACATTACTTGGTATAGCAGCAAAAAATAGTAATAAAACAATAAAATAAACAGGTTTATGCACTTTTATGTAAACCTATAAAATTAAAAAGACTCATAGTCTCTCCTGAAATATTATCCATTAGCTCCGCTTTACCAGTTGATTGTATTATTGCTCTTTAATTGTTTTCTGTCAATAAAATATGCGGATTAGTCTTCTTCAGAATATACTTCAACCCTGTTTTTACCGTTATCCTTTGCTTTATATAGCGCCTTGTCGGCTTTTTCGATAAGCTCTTCCCTGTTGCCGGCATCAGTAGGATATTCGGCTACTCCCATGCTGATGGTAAATTTACCGCCCGGTAATACCTCTTCACATTCAAATGCGCTTTGCGCTACTGTTTTTCTTATCCTATCGGCTAAGAATTGGGCGCTCTTTTTATCGGCGCCGGGTAGTATAATGCTAAACTCCTCGCCGCCGTAGCGGGCTATAAAGTCGCCCTCGCGGCTGTTTTGACTAAGCAGCCAGGATAATTTTTTTAGCGCCAGATCGCCCATAGGATGCCCGTTTTTATCGTTAAATATCTTAAAATTATCTATATCAATCATAATCAGGCTTACTAGGGTCTTCTCTCTTTTAGCCCGGGCAACTTCTATTTTTAATAGTTGTTGAAAAAAGCGGTGGTTAAACAGCTCCGTCATACCGTCTATACGCGATAATTCTTTGTAAAAACTAGCCTCATCTGCCATTTTTTGCAGCATGCGGCGTTCAAAGGTTTTATTTACGATTAATCTGATTTGATCAATATTAAGCGGTTTGGTTAGATAGTCTATTGCGCCCAATTTCATTG
Organism: bacterium; assembly: GCA_024276125.1. GTDB lineage: Bacteria > SZUA-182 > SZUA-182 > SZUA-191 > JAJRXT01 > JAJRXT01. The sequence goes on along the minus strand of JAJRXT010000060.1, from coordinate 26,737 downwards.
ATTCTATGGCTGTCTCCAATGAGGCATAGCCTGTCATTACAATTACATCAATACCACGGTTTATTTGTTTTACTCTTCTTAAGAGTTCTATTCCGTCCATACCCTTCATTTTTATATCGGTGATTATAATGTTTACGTCATTTCCATTCGATACTCTTTTTACGGCCTCTTCAGCCATAGGCAGGCTGCATACCTTGTATTTTTCTTTTTTCAGAACGTCGGTCAGCAGATTCCTTAATATAGGCTCATCATCAACTACCAAGATATTGCAGCTATCATGCAACTTTTTATTCTCAGATTGATCCATTTGAGTTATTGTTTTTTTATCCACGTTTAAATACGCTCCCTTCTGATGTTATAATCGCCTGCGCTTGTTTTTTTGACTAAAAACTTGTTTTGAGGTATATTTTGTATATGAAAAATAGAAATCGCCGGGAAAAACTGGCGAATTAACTTCTCGAGCTGGTAAAATATATCCTCACGGTTGTAGTCGTTAGCGGTTTATTCACTCATAAATCTAGCTTTATTTATTGGTTTTTAGGCTTTTTTTTCAGTTTACTTATCATCGTTATTGCTTGGTTTCTCACCACTTTGGACAAGGATTAAGCTATGGAATATGCTGTTTATACGCTAATAGGGCTGGCTTTGTTTGCCGGTGTATGGTTAGCCGTTCTTAATTATCAGGAGCGTCACCAGAAACATAAATAAGCCTTAATTTACCAGCGGCATCGGTTATGCCGGATCGATGTTTCGGCTTGTCCACAAGAAACATAGGCTGTAGCCGCCGACCTTTAGGTCGGCTATGTTTGCGGATTTCAAAACCCGCTCACAGGCCGACTTAAAAGTCGGCAGCTACAGGGAATTGTCGATCTTACGATTTGGGAACAAGTCGAAACATCAAATAGCGGGTTTAAAAACCCGCATCTACATTGGGAATAACACCCAATCAATCAATCAATCAATCAACCTCCCCAACAGGCAGCTTAACCTTAAAGGTAGCCCCTTTATTTTCTTTACTGTCTACTTCAATTTCCCCGCCTAAATCGCGGATAATGCCATAGGTTACAGAAAGCCCCAGTCCGGTGCCTTCTCCCGGGGATTTGGTGGTAAAAAACGGGTTGAATAATTTGTCCATATTTTCTTTGGGAATACCGCAGCCGGTATCGGCAAAGGCTATCTCAACCGAACCATTGTTTTTCGCTGTGCTTACGGTAAGCTTCCCGCCGGCTGCCATAGCCTGCTGAGCATTTATCATAAGATTGGTGAATACCTGTTGCAGGCGATGCTCATTCCCCATAACCGGCGGCAGATTCTTAGCAAATGAAGTCACTAATTCCACCTTATTAATCTCCAGTTGATGACGCGTAAAGGTGAAGGTATCTTCAAGCGCCCGGTTAACATCCAGCGGCGCTATATCATCTTCGGATGAGCGCGAGAATCTAAGCAGGTTGGCTACAATTGTTTTACAGCGCTGGGACTCTTTTTCAATATACTCTACATAAGTAAAAACACTCTTTAACTCTTCGGGTATTTTATCGTTCATTTCCTTGCCGATTTCCAAAATAAACTGGGAATAGCCCAAAATCCCGCCTAGGGGATTATTTAATTCATGCGATACGCCGGCGGCAAGCTGTCCAATCGCCGCTAGTTTGCCGGTTTGTATCAGTTGCTCCTGCGTCTCTTTTAATTCCTGATTGGCTTTTTCCAAACTTATCGTACGATCCTTAACCTTTTGCTCCAGATTCTGGGCATAATCCTTGACTTGCAGGTTTTTATGCTCCAGCATATTCATCATGTTGTTAAATATTTCACCAACCAAATAATATTTATTGGGAATAGCTTTTTGATAAACCCTGCATTTTTTACAATTGCCGAATATCTTAGCCCAAACACCTTTTACCTTGTCTGTACAATAGCTGCCCGCTATTGACCAGCAGTGTTTATCTTTGTTCATATAAGCCGGACAGTCGGTTTTGTTACATTTTAGAACCTCCCAGCAATTTACTAAATTAGGGTTGTTAAACCTCACGTTAAAGCTTTTTTCTTTAGCTGCAGTTTCCAGCAGGCGCTGTATTTCATTTATAATAAATGCCACTTCTTCATAATTGTTCTTAAGAGTTTGATTACGCTTTTGTAGTATTTGAGACATTTGATTAAAAGAGTCAGCTAAAATATTTATTTCAGCTAAGGAACTGGGTACTGCGGCTTCTTTAATATATTCGGTATCTGAGTTTGCGGCTTCTTCTGCGATATGTTTAGCTGTACTGGTAAGTTTTTTTATGGGAATGCTTAATTGTCTGCTGAAGAAATGGGCGCTTAGTATAATAATTGCCACTAAAAATAGGCCGCTGATAATTACAAAATTCCTGAATTCAAATACCGGAGCAAAGGCTTTTTCCATATTCTGCACGGCCAGCAAAGTCCAATCCATTTCCGGCAAATTATCATCTTTTAGAAAATCAGCATACCCGATCAGGGATAATTGATTATGTTCATCCTGCTGTATAATATAGTCTGCCGGAGACGAAGATTTCAGATTCATGCCCGGAATATTACCGGCAAATCCAGCTTGTTTAAAAATATTATGTAAGCTTTTGCGTTCAAATTCCGGTGAAAACAACACCTTGCCTTGATTATCTATAAGCATAACATGAGCGTCTATAGTCTGCTCTTTGCTGTCTTGGTCTATTCTTATATTATCCAGCAGGGGATAGAGCGCCTTCCAATTTAAAGCAGCCGTTAAGACGCCTATTACTGTGTTTTGCGTTCCTATACCTCTTATAGGCATTGAAAAATTGATTCCTATTTTATTCTTATTTTCTAGGCGAACAATATCAGACATATAGCTTTTACCCGCTATAGCCTGCTTAAAATATTCTTCTTCTGCTTGTACATGACCGATTAATTCATATTCTGATGAGGCGATAATTTCACCGTTTGCATTAAGACAGCTAATGCGGTGATAGTATGGATTACTGATTTTAAAATTATCTAAAGCAGCCTGAATACGCCCGTCCGCATCTTGGGTTAATATATCCAGCATAATATCCAGCTCAGCCCAATTTTCTAGGTGTTCTTTTGATTCAAGCAGTCTGCTCTGGACTCTTTTCATACCTAGTCTGGCCAATTCTTCCAACTTATGACCTATATTTTGTTGGATTGTTTTTTTTGCGTTATAATAAAAGGTTATTCCCAGTATTAGTATAGGCGCTAAAGAAAGCAACAGGAATAATTTAAGCGTTTTATTGTATATGGTTTCCGTAGTTTTCTTCATGTTTTTTCTCTTTTGCTTATAGATATTTGTAATCCTGTTATTCTAAACGCTTTTGTACTGTCACCCTGAGTAAAGCGAATGGTTTCTGCTTTAGGTATGCGAGGTGATTCTTCACTGCGCTTCGCTTCGTTTTGGAATGACCGCAAATGATGCCTTCAGAATGACAAAACGCAAATTATTCATCGTCTAACTCAATCACCTTAACCACCTTGACGTTTTTATTGTTCTCATCCAGTTCCAGTTCATTTAAGTATAGATAACCAATGGCTTCCGGCAGATTATTTACAAATCTTATGGCTGCCAAACTTGAGCGTTGTATAAGGCTTCTAAATGTAATAGGCGTACCCGGCACATAAAATTTTTGATTCGGTTTACTGTCTAACACCTTTTGATAAAATACCCGGCGGATAGTTGAATCAACCGGTCGGTTTACTACTATAATCCGCTTGCCGTCTGACCACTTCTGCTGTTTCCCTTTATATATTCTAGCTAGTCTGGCAAGTGATATGTCATTCGTAGGATTAGCCCGATTTACTATTACAGCGATACTTTCTGCTGCACAAATTTTGTTTCCACAAATAAGCAAAATTAATATTCCGCCAATAAAGACTTTTTGCATGATTATTTTCCCTTATTTGTTGTAGGGGAGGGGCTTGTCCTCTCCCGAATTATGGCAATGTTGTTGATTTAACTAAATTGTCATTCTGAACGAAACATAAGTGAAGCGAAGAATCTGTAAACATATGCGGGCAGACCCTTTACTTCTTCAGTGATAGTAATTTAAAAAGCAGCGCTGACAGAAGCCAAAAATCCGTCATTACCGCCCCGCTCCAGCGGCTCATTATCAGTAGAATTAAATTGATACTCAAATTTCATTACCATGCTTTCTATGGGACGGTAATTAAGGCCAATGGTAAACCTTTCCTCACGATTATCATCATTATCCGCATCGCCGTCGTCTTTTATTTAGGCATATCCGGCTCTTAACACTCCGGTAAAGATAGGATTATCCAGCCCGCTGCCTAAAAAGGTTTTATCCAAAAAGCGAGGCCAAAAGTGATAACGCCCTTCAAGATAGCCTCCCTGCAAGTTTTCAGTTATACTTACTCCATCATGATTTAATCCGCTATCCAGCATAAATTCGGCAAATTCTCCTATTATTTCAAGCTCCCCATAGGTGAATTTAGCGTCAATATCGTAAGCATTGATGCTGCCCCCCGCCTTATTATATTTACCGAAATAGCCGCTTATTCCTAACTGTAGGGCGGATACAGGACTAATTTGCAACCGGCCTACCAATGCTTTATTATTGTTATTGTCTTTACCGAAGGCGCCTCTTGCATCTCTAGCCGACGTATCGCTAAAGTCATCGGTTAAGCCGTTTATCAAATACAGCTCATATGTTATATCAAAGCTCTCCAGATATTTTTTATCGGATAAATCTCCCAGATAAATTGAGCCGGCAAAACCGGCGCCGGCTTCAGCCCAAGTGGTAGGTATCACCCTGCGCGCCATAATCGGTCTATCGGTTAGGTCTTGGTAAGTATCAAAATGCTCCAGATTATATCGTCCGAAAGGGACTAAAATCACCCCGAAACGGGGATTAATGTACGAATTGATGCCGTATTCCATCCAGGCCTGCTCTACTTCCACCTCTCCCTGACGATCGCCGGAGCTGGTTTTAGCCGTACGTTCAAATTCAATTTCAGAAAATATACGAAAGCGTTCGCGCACATTGAAATCCAAAAGTAATTCCACGTTTCGGGCGTCAAAGACACTGTCTGTATTATCAAAATCCTCATATTCAAGCGTTGCATAAACATTTAGCTTAGCCCGATCTGTAATATATTTTAATAACTCCATTTGTTGTTTCTCACGGGCGTTATCTTCTTGTTCTAAAAAGTCGATTTTTTGCTTCAATGCCTCCAGCTTTCTGCGTATATCTTCTATCTGATTATCTTGGGCAAAGGCTGGGGGAAGATAAGCAAATAATAGCAAAAAGAGCATAAGCGGAATAAGTATTTTCTGCATTTTTTTGTTACCTCTTTATTAGGAACAATATACGTCGCTGACTTCTGGCTAATGTATATAGCAATACCCAGTCCGTATCTATGGTCATGTATGACACTTTGTGGAGAATGGTAATTTTGGGCTTTATATAACAGACATTCTTCATAAATGAAGGATAGTAAATTACGCAAGGATTACCCCGAATCCACCACGCCTAGCGGCGGGTAATGGCGGTGGGTCCGCGACTATTTGAGATAATATCGACTTAAATATATCTTTGGAACTCTTTCATAATACTTAGTTTGACCCACCCTACATTATAAAAGCAGGGTTTGCGTAACATAAGTTAATAAAAAATTTATTTTAGTTTTAAGAAAATAATTGACATGTTCTAATTAATAACGTATGATTATATTTAAATGAGTTCTGGAGCGTTTTTGTTACATTAAAAAGCCACAAAAACCGTAAAGGATTTTTTGTGGCTTTTTTTATACGGATACGTTAGTCAATTCAAAATAAGGAGCTTTGGAAAATTAAAATTTTCATTTAAGATCAAGGCATGTGGGAAATTTAACAGCGGATATATGATTAATATCTCGAGGATTATATTTTTTAACATAACGCAGATATTGAACGAGCTGGCAATTTTTCAAGGTTACTAATAGTAAAATCCAGCTAACCGGACATACTTTTCGGCAGCTTGATAAGAAGGAGGTGTTTTACTTGGCAAAAGGTGTTGTAAAATGGTTTAATGAGTCTAAAGGCTTTGGTTTTATAGAACATGAGGACGGTGAAGATGTATTTGTTCATTTCTCAGCTATTCAAGGCGATGGATTCAAAACTTTGACTGAAGGACAATCTGTTAGTCTAGATGTAGTTAAGGGCCCTAAGGGACTTCAGGCATCTAATGTTGTAGCGCAATAAGTTTTATTTTGCGTATTAAGGCAGCCGGCAGGAAACTGCCGGCTGTCCGACAAAATATTGTTAAACTGGGCTAATAGATTTTTATTTACTTGTTGCTCACTTAAAAACTCTAATACAGTGTTTTGTAAACAATTCGGTTTATATTTGTTGTCGTCCTTTAGCTTTAGTCATAGGGCTGATTAGTTTGTTTGGCCTTAAATAAGAACAACAAAATAAACCCCGAAATTCATGAAACATTGTACTAGTATATCTCCATTCCATTTTAAAAATCTTAAAATCCAGCTTAATATAATCCAATTATAAAACCCCTATGTATAGTTTATTGCGCCTACTGGTTGCTGTAGCTGCCGACTTTTAAATCGGCCAAAAGGTGTTTCTTTAGATCAGTCTATGTTTCTGGATGTCCCGCTCCGAAACCATATGTTTACTGCAAGTGTGTTGCGGCATGAGACATATCGAACATAGATTAAGTTTTATAAGAGCCTCTTACCTAACTACCTGTCATTCCCGAATGCTTTTATCTATGTTTCGGGGTGTCCCGCCCCGAAATACTTTGAGGCGAACAATAGTTTAGGGATGAGACATACTGACAACATAAGTTTATTTGTATTTGTCATTCTGAGACCGGAGGCCGAAGAATCTGCTTGCATATGGGGGTAGATTCTTCACTCCACTCCGTTGCGTTCAGAATGACAAACATAAAACCTATTATAGAAACATAGAAGTCAGATTTCCGCTCAAAATCCCTGCGGTAATGATAGATAGTTTTGCAAGAGTCTCTTGTGTTAATGTTTTTTTTAATTTTTTAATTTTTATATATATACCAAATAATGAAAATACTTTTTAGTTCTGTATTTAAACCCTATGGGGTTGATGATAAGTACGGCCGTAAAGAAAATATAATGGAATTACTCCATAATCAGGTTACCCGCGAACAGGGGATTTTTTCTTTACGCCGCAACCATAGAAGCTTTAATTTATACCTGCTGGCGGAAAACATAAGCGTTCCCAGTACGGTACTTGATTTTCCGAGCTTAAAACGTTTTATAAAAGAAATTAAAAAAGGCTATGATTATGTTGGGATTTCTTTTATTACTCCCAATTTTGCAAAAACCCAAAAAATGGCCGAGCTTATCAGGCAATACTCCCCGAAGAGTAAAATTATTCTTGGAGGACACGGCACTCAAATTCCCGATTTGGAAAAAATCATAGACTGCGATTATATTGTGAGGGGCGAAGGTATAAGCTGGTTAAGAAGATTCTTTGGGGAACCGGTTGATTCTCCGATTAAACACCCGATTCTTCCGTCTGCCGATAATCAAAGGGTTATGGGAATACCTATGCGCGATAAAAGCGTAGTTTTGCTGCCGGGGGTGGGATGTCCCAATAAATGCCGCTTTTGCAGTACCACTCATTTGTTTAAATTTAAGTATACGCCGTTTTTTAAAACCGCCAAATACTTGTTTGCAATTATGCAGAAGGCGGATGACAAAATAGATTGTGAAGATTTCTCTGTTATGGATGAGAATTTTCTTAAGTCAAAACAACGCGCGGTTGACCTGCTTGACTTAATGAAAACCCATAATAAACACTATTATTTTGCTATTTTTTCCTCCGCTGAGACTATTGTAGACTTAGGCGTTAAGTTTCTTTTTGAGCTTGGAATAAGGAATGTCTGGATAGGAGTGGAATCCAAAAAAGATACCTACGAAAAAAATAAAGGTATAGATATGAAAAAGCTCTTTGACGAGCTTAAAAATCACGGGATTTCAATTCTAGCTTCCACTATTTTATTCCAAGAGCATCACGATAAAGACAGCATTTGGGAAGATATTGACTATACACTCGACTTACGGCCGGATTTTGTACAGTTCATGCAGCTTGGGCCTTTGCCGGTAACCGATTTGTACAAAGAATATAAAAATAACGGCTTGTTAAAAGAGGACATTCCGTATGAAGAATGGCACGGTCAACACCGGATTTGGTTTAAACATGCTCATTTTACCCCCAAAGACTCTGAAATATACCTGCGTAAGGCCTTTCAAAAAGATTATCATGAATTAGGCCCTTCTATATTAAGAATGGCCGATACTTATATGCGGGGCTATATCTATACTAAAAAATATCAACCTCCCTGGGCAAAGATGAGGAATAATCAATTACGAGAATTATGCGAGAAGTTTTACCCTGTGCTTGGTATAATGAAACTCTACCTTCCCAATACTAAAACCAAGCAATATGCCAAGAGTTTGATTCGGCAATACTCGGAGGTCTTTGGAGCCAAAACATTACAACAAAAGCTGACCAGCCAAGCCGCCCTGCTTTGTTCTATAAAAGAATCTGTCAGATTAAATATTTTTGGTGATATAAAGCAGCCGAAAACCGTCTATACTAAATATAACCGCCCGAGCTTTAAATTGTTTACAGAAACATTAACAGGCAGGATTATTGATGTTTCGCCGAATTTATTGGAAATGAAACTGGGAAACGTTCTTGCCAGCAACCATACTTATATAGAATTACATGGTATTTTAGATTCTATAAATGTTGAAGCATTGCGCGATAAAATAGCCGGCTTTTTTGATAGTGAGAAGTGGGATATAACCTTGAATCTTGCAAATATGCAAAAAATTGAGGATAACAGCCTCTATGATTTAGTGGTGCAATTAGAACAATTCCATTCTTGTATAAAGCTGGTATACTCTGCTAAAATGAAAGATATATCCAACATAATTGACGAGATAAATCTTAATTTCAGTAAAAATATACAGTGCGTTGCAATGGCTTAATACTTTGATGTTAGTAGAGGGGTTATGTTTCGGGATGTTTTAAGCAACTATACTTAAACCGAAACCAGATGTAAATTTTCTGTAAGGGGGGGATTCCCTCCCGAATCACGGCAATGCTGTTGACTTAAGATGCCGGAATTTAAAAAAGTAGGGTGGAACAAGCCCATATTGGAATTAAGTCTACGTCTTTTGATAGTTGCGGTTCCACCATATTTGGCTGATCCACGCCGTAAGCCCCTACAGGTCAATAAAATCAATAACTTTTATGTCGAACTTATGTTATTATACAGATTTTATTATACTCAATAAATAATCCAGCTCATCTTTGCTATGAGTTGCGGACAGGCTTATTCTAAGCCGGCATTTACCCTTTGGTACGGTAGGCGGACGGATGCCGGGGATAAGTATGCCGTGTTCAAACAGGTATTCAGCCGCCCGCATGGTTGTATCCTCATCATACAAAAGAATCGGAATTATCGGGCTTTGTGTGCCCATTAACTTAAAACCAAGTTTTTTAAGGCCGTTTTTCAGGTATTTGGTATTTTGCCAGAGTTTTTTTCTTAATTGCGGCTGATTTATAATAATATCCAAGCCGGCGATAGAAGCCGCACATGCCGCCGCCGGCAGCGCAGTGGTATAAATAAAACTTCTAGCGCGCTGACGCAAAAAATCTATCAATTGTTTATCGCCCGTTACAAAGCCCCCCATACTGCCTGCCGCCTTGCTTAAGGTACCCATTGATATATCTATCTCATCCTTTAGACCGAAATGCTCCGCAGCGCCCCGGCCAGACTCCCCCAACACGCCCGTAGCATGCGCCTCATCAATCATAAGCGCCGCATTATACCGGCGGGCTAAACCTGCCAGTGCGGGTAAGTCGGCCAAATCACCGTCCATACTGAAAATACTGTCGGTTATAATCAAACGCTGATTATAGTTCTGAGAACGCTTTAAAATATGTTCTAATTTATTTAAGTCATTATGCGGATAAACCGCTAATTTGGCGTAAGACAGACGACATGCGTCAATAATACTGGCATGAGACAGGCGGTCTATGATTATAATATCTCCCCTTCCTACTACCGAAGAAATTATTCCCAAATTTGCCATATAACCGCTAGGGAAAACTATAGCGGCTGGCGCTTGTTTAAATTTGGCTAATTTTTGCTCTAATTGTATATGCAGGCTCTGGGTGCCGCAAATTAGTCGGGATGCGCCGCTGCCGCTGCCGTATTGTGAGATAGCCGCTTTAGCCGCTTGTTTTAGTTTAGGGTGATTGGCCAGCCCGAGGTAATCATTAGAACAAAATGCCAAATATTTTTTACCATTAATGATTAAATTACTGCCGCAGGGGCCTTCTATCAGCTTAATTTTGCGGTATAGTGTTGTTTTTTTTAGTTTAACTAATTGTTCAGAAAGATATTCTAAAAGTGATTCATCGGCCATAGCCATGTTTTTCCCTTGCTAAAAATTAAAATTTTTGTTAAATTATTATACATTTAAAGTTCTAATAAATTCTATTATATCCCGCCTGATATTAAGGAGCAAGTATTTGAGTTCTGTTGCCATTGCATTTGTGGCGTTAATAGGTTTTTTTTTGGCTTATAAATTTTATGCCGCTTTTTTGAGTCAAAAAATATTTGATTTAGTTCCCAATAGAATAACCCCTGCTCATCAACTAAAGGACGGAATAGATTATGTACCGGCTAAAAAATGGGTTTTATTCGGACATCATTTTACCTCCATTGCCGGAGCGGCGCCCATTGTAGGGCCTGCTATTGCAGTAATTTGGGGCTGGCTGCCGGCTTTATTATGGGTAGTTTTCGGTAGTATCCTAATCGGCGGGGTGCATGATTTTGGGGCGCTGGTGGTCTCTATAAGGTCAGAGGGTAAGTCTATCGGAGAGCTTACCAAAAATCTGATAAATCCGCGTGCCCGCAGCCTGTTTTTACTTATTATATTTTTTTTATTATGGGTGGTTTTAGCAGTATTTGCGCTGATAATTTCATTATTGTTTATTCAATATCCCCAAACAGTGCTGCCGATTTTAGTGGAAATGGTTTTAGCGGCAGCCGTCGGTTTTTGTTTTTATAAAACTAAATTGGGTGAAATCGCGCCTACCGCCATTGCGGTAATTCTGGTTTTTGTGTTTTGTTATTTGGGCGCTATTTATCCAATAAAATTAGGAGCTACCTTTTTAGGTACCGAGCTTTTTAGCTGGATAACTTTAGTCCTTATATATTCCTTTTTTGCGGCGGTCTTGCCGGTATGGATACTGCTTCAACCGCGTGATTTTATTAATGCCGGTTGGTTGTTTATTGGTTTGGGGCTGATGTATGCAGGGGTATTGATTCTAAGGCCGGCTATTGTTGCGCCTGCTGTAAGGCTTCACCCTGCGGGTGCGCCGCCTATTTTACCTTTTTTGTTTATTGTAATTGCCTGCGGGGCTGTATCGGGATTCCATAGTTTGGTATCCTCAGGCACCACATCCAAACAGTTAAATTGCGAACAAGATGCAAAACTGGTAGGCTATGGAGCAATGTTGGGCGAAGGTGTACTGGCGGTTATGGCTATACTGGCTTGTACGGCGGGTTTTCCCAACAGCGCGGCTTGGATGCAGCATTATTCCAGTTGGGAGGCAGCCCAAGGACTGGGTCAAAAGCTGGGCGCCTTTATTAATGGCGGCGCTCTGTTTATGTCGGCCTGCGGTATACCAAAACATTTTGCAATTACCCTGACCGGCGTTATTATTATCAGCTTTGCGCTGACTTCTATAGATACGGCAACGCGCTTGCAGCGTTATATTATAACGGAATTGGGCGACAGCTTGGGGCTGGATGTCTTTAAAAACCGCTATCTTTCCGGCGCGTTAGCTGTACTTAGCGCTTATGTATTATGTATGGCCAAAGGAACCGGTAAGGGCGGATTAACCCTATGGCCATTATTCGGAACAACCAATCAATTGCTAGCTGGTTTAGCTTTACTCATAATTACCCTGTATTTGTCCAATAAGGGCAAACCTATTGTCTATACTTTGGCGCCAATGATATTTATTCTAGCGGTGAGTTTGTGGGCTATGCTGGTCAATATAAAGCAATATATAAGCGGCGGTAAATGGCTGGTGGCGGCAATAGGCGCTATAATACTTGTTTTAGCCGTATGGCTGATATATGAAGCCGTCGGATGTTTTCGCCGGAAAAGGTTACAAGTGCAATAGGACACAATTTATTTTGTGATAGCGTTTAAATACGCTCTATAAGAAAACATATGGAAATATCAAATAGGAATAAAACCATGGATGAACAAAAATTTAAAGAATTTAAAGACGAGATTATAAATGCCTTTGCGCAACATGCTAATGAGATGAGGCATCAATTCAAAGATGATATGAAGTTGCAAACGGAGGAGGTAAAGCGTCAGGTTAACGAGGATATGAAAGCGCATGCTGAGGATATGAAGCGTCAGGTTAGCGAGGATATGAAGCGGCAGACTGACGATGTAAGGCTTCAGGTTAACAAGGATATGAAAGCGCATGCTGAGGATATGAGATGTCAGTTCCGTGAAGACATGAAACAGCAGAATGAAGATATAAGGCGTCAGGTTAGCGAGGATATGAAGCGGCAGACTGACGATGTAAGGCTTCAGGTTAACAAGGATATGAAACAGCATGGCGAGGATATGAGGCGTCAGTTCAGCGAAGACATGAAACAGCAGACTGAAGACATAAGGCGTCAATTCAGCGATGATATGAAAAAGCATGGCGAGGATATGAGGCGTCAGTTCAGCGAAGACATGAAACAGCATGGCGAGGATATGAGGCGTCAGTTCAGCGAAGACATGAAACAGCAGACTGAAGACATAAGGCATCAATTTAGTATTGTGGTTGAAGGGTTGGAAGATAAGATTAGTCTAGTGGCCGAAGGCCAGCAGATGCTGTCAGAAAAAGTTGATCGGCTGGAAAATAAGATCAACATACTGGCTGAAGGCCAGCAAGAGCTTTCATTAAATCAGCTGGCGCTCTCAGGAAAGGTTGACGGTCTGGACCAAAGACTGGGTAAGGTGGAGCAAAAACAGGATGAGCAGGGTAAACGTCTCGATTCTTTTGGTAAACGTCTCGATTCTTTTGATGAACGTCTTGATTCTTTTGAAGATAATATGCACAAATTAAGACATGATTTAGCAGAACACCGAAGTAATACGGAAGGTCATAAGATTAGATTGACAAATTAGGTTTTAAGGAGTGGTAATGGAAAAAATGAATTTTGAGGAATTATTTGATAAGGCGGCGGATAAACATGGGCATAAATGTCCTAGTTTGTATTATTGAGTTATGGGAAGCATGCTGGCTTTAGGTTTAGCCGGCCAGAAGGATATTACAGTAAATAAGGCTGTTGTTTATGGTACGAGTAAATGTATCCGTGACGGCGCTGGTACGGTTTTACAGGAAACGGTTCAGATTACCCCGGAAATTAAACCGGATGGCTGCGGAATATGTGTTGGTGACGGGAAAAAATGCGCTAAAGTTACGATTAAACCGAAAATAAGAGAAAAATTAAATGCCTTAAATAAAAAATTCCCTGTAGAAGAATTTCAAAAACAGGGACTGGCTTATTTAAAAAGCTTAACGCAGCAGGAAATATTTGAATTAGTATAAAATAGATTGTTTACTTCCTGATAAATACCCTAATGTCTAAGGTTTGTGATGTAATGTTCAAAAAATATGTCAATATATTAATTTGTTTTTTTTGCTGTTTGTTTGCACTTTCAGCCTGTAAAACTACAAACAGCAATACTGCGCTAACCATGGACCCCTCTTATACGGATTATCATTCGGCGGCTTTTAAGAATACAGTTAATTCATATTGGCAGTTTTTGGAACGTCATTCGGCAAGTCCGTATGCGGCTGAAGCCAAAGCCAGATTGGCTGTTATGTTAAATAAAAGAAAGAACAAAGATGAGCTTAAGCGGTTTGTCCATTTTTTTCCAGAACAGCGGCATCTGGTGGCACAGGTCTTGAAAGAACTTGATACCATAGATGGGATTAAAACACACCTTAGGACAAATTTAGAAGATGGAAATCATATAATTATGCGTGCCGGCGAGGCCTTTTATGCTCATGGATATTTAAAAGCGTATGTGGGCCTAAAAGAAGAACTGGATTTCCAAGGAGAGCATACCTATGAATTAAGGGTGGAAAACATAGACGCCCCCCAATTTATTAAATTCAACTTACTTACTGAATACTCTTTTGTTATGGTAGAAAAGTTTCATGCCCTAGCCAATCTTTTTTATAGAATTGATATAAGCAAAAATACCCCTGCCGGTGAATATACGCTCCATGCTACAATAGGAATTTATCAGGTGTTTTCAGACGGTACTGAATATCGCAGGGAGGGTAAGACTATAAAACATCTGATTAAAGTAAGTCATCATTTGCAAGATTCCGTTGAAATGTTAGAGATTGATTATGAAGCAGTGAAGTATTTTAATACATTGGAAAACAAAACTAAAGGTAAGTTAAACGAGTTAATACCCCCGAAGATAGAGGCATTCGGTTCAAAATATATGTATCGCTTACATAAGGTACAATATGGTATTGATTTGGCAGAATACAGCATGTTTCGTGCAATAGCCTGCTACCATTTACAACAGGCCGGCAAAAGCGCACTTACAGATATTGCACAAAAAGCCCAAACATATATAAAAGAATTACAAGGAAGCGGTCTTTTCATAGAATACGTACCCGTGCAGTAAAAATTTTTTTACTTGATAAAACAGGAGAATAATTATGGAAGGATTAGGTACTACTGTCACTCAACATATCTTGCGCAGTATAGGCGGCGATAATCCTGAGGCAGCCCAAGAAATTGCAGGTTTAGTCGGGAATTTGCTGGTTGCGACTAAAGTTATTTCTACAGAGGTAAATAGGGCGGGTCTGCTGGATATTTTAGGTCTTACCGGCCAAGTAAATGTGCAGGGGGAAGAGGTACAAAAGCTGGATGACTATGCCAATGAAATTATTGTCGGGCATATGAAGACCTCCGGTCAGGTGTGTGTTATGGCGTCTGAAGAGGTGGAAGAGGCAATTGCTGTTACGCCGGGCTATGAGGGTAATTATACCCTGTCAATTGATCCGCTGGACGGCTCTTCCAATATTGATGTTAATGTAAATATCGGCACTATTTTTTCCATACATCGTAAGGTAAGCTCCGGTAAGGCCGGTAATGAGGCTGATTTGCTTCAATTGGGCAGAACGCAGGTTTGTGCCGGTTATGTAGTTTATGGCTCCAGTACTATGCTGGTTTATACTGCGGGTAAGGGAGTGCATGGTTTTACGCTTGATCCGAGTATTGGGGAATTCCTGCTTTCTCATCCTGATATAAAAATGCCGGCCAAGGGTAAAATATACAGTATTAATGAGGGTAATGCGTTGTATTGGCATGATAATACCAAGCGCTATGTTGATTATCTCAAAGAAAAAGATCCGGCAACAAAACGTCCTTACAGCCTGCGTTACATCGGTTCGCTGGTGGCAGATTTTCATCGCACCTTGCTAAAGGGCGGGCTTTTCATGTATCCTATGGATTATAAAGACCCGAATAAACCAAAAGGCAAGTTGCGCTTGTTATATGAAGCGGAACCCATGGCGTATTTAGCGGAACAGGCCGGCGGGCGCGCAAGCGACGGAACTCAGGATATTATGGACATACAACCTACGGGCTTGCATCAGCGGGTACCGCTTTATATTGGTAGTAGAGATGATGTAACATTAGCGGAAAAATTTGTAAAGGGCGAGGCCTAAGGTCGTATTATTTATCTTGATCGTATTAACAAATAAATATAATCTTTGTGGCTGCCGGATTCATCTGTAGTCGCCGACCTTAAGGTCGGCGACTACGTTTTTCTTCAGTGGGGGTCAGATTCTAAAAATCTGACCCCGTAAGCCTAGTTGTTGGATTTTTAGAATCCGACAACAGAAGTTATAGATATTTATGCAATTATGTTTATAGCATTAAACAGTAATATCTTTCGGCTTGAGACATACCGACAACATAAGACTTTTTATAATTGTCATTCTGAGGCGAAGGCGCGAAGAATCTACACGCAATATGCGAGCAGATTCTTCACTCCACTTCGTTTCATTTAAGAATGACAAGCTTAAAACCTATTATAAAAACATAAAATTAATGAAGTTTTTATTATGAAAACAATATTTAAAAAACCAGATTGCCTAAAAGATGCTCCTTTTCATTATTGTGCCGGCTGTCATCATGGTTTGGTACATCGCTTGATAGCAGAAACAATTGATGAGCTTGGAATAAGGCGGAAAACAATCGGTATTGCTTCAGTCGGGTGTTCGGTGCTGGCTTATGACTACTTTGATTTTGATATGCTGGAGGTAGCACACGGGCGTCCTCCGGCGGCGGCTACGGGACTAAAGCGCGCCATACCGGAAAATATAGTTTTTAGCTATCAGGGCGACGGCGATCTGGCTTCTATCGGTATGGCTGAAATCATACATGCGGCTAATCGCGGCGAGAATTTTACAGTAATATTTGTAAATAATACGGTTTTTGGTATGACCGGCGGGCAGATGGCGCCTACTACGCTGGTGGGGCAGAAGACTCAAACTTCTCCACTTGGCCGGGATCCTAGTACAGACGGCTATCCTATTCGTATTTGCGAGCTTATGAACACGCTGGAGGCGCCGGTTTATTTAGAGCGTGTGGCGGTAAGTCGGCCGAAGTATTTAAAGGCGGCTAAATCCGCTATTAAGAAGGCCTTTTTGATTCAAATAAGTAACGGGGGTTTTTCTTTGGTTGAGGTGCTGGCCAGTTGTCCGGCTAACTGGAAGATGACGCCGGTTAAAGCTAACAACTGGGTTGAAGAAGCAATGATACCCTATTTTCCATTGGGAGTTTTTCGCGATAAAAATGGAATATGATATAATCGCAGCCGGTTTCGGCGGCCAGGGCATTGTACAATTGGGCAGGATTATTGCGACTTGCGGTATGCTTAAAGGGTGGGAGATAACCTGTCTTGCGGCATACGGCATTGAAATGCGCGGCGGTACGGCTAATTGTACTGTAAGGATTTCATCAGATGCTATCGGTTCGCCTATAATCGCCAATCCAGATGCCTTAATTGCTATGAATCAGCCCTCATTAAATAAATTTGGGCCTATGATTAAATCGGCGGGTACTGTAGTGATAAATACATCGCTGGCTGATGATATCTACATTCCTTTTAAAGATGATACGCAGCTTATAGGAGTGGATGCCACTTGTATAGCCGGAAAAATGGGGCAGCCCAAAGTAGCCAATATGATTGCCTTGGGAGCGTTTATAAAGCATACCAAACTGTTTTCTTTAAATACGGTAAAAAGGGCGTTAACTGAGAATTTTTCCGGTGATAAGGCGCGATTTATAGAAATAAATAATGAAGCGCTTATTAAAGGAAGTCAGGCTTTTAAATTACTATGATTCGGTCTGCTAAGGTACAGGATGTACTAACCCTGCAACAATTGATAGCGATATATGCCAAGCGCGATGAGATGCTTGGTCTTTCTTTACATGAGCTTTATGAGAATTTGCGGGATTTTTCTGTTTATGAGAAAGACGGGCGAATTGTAGCAGGCTGTGCGCTTCATATAAGCTGGCAGGATTTAGCGGAGGTACGCTCGCTTGCTGTTATAGAGGAATACATAAATCAGGGAATTGGCGGCAGCTTGCTTAAATATAAGCTTGCTGAAGCTAAAGGCTTGGGCGTATCGCGCGTATTTGCTTTGACATATAGACCGCAATTTTTTGTAAAACACGGTTTTTACGAGATAGACAAATCAGAACTACCGCATAAGGTATGGGCTGATTGTATAAAATGCGTTAAATTCCCAAATTGTACAGAAACCGCAGTTATGTATTGTTTCTGAGTGTACTCCGTAGAACCTTCCCGTTTTGACTTCCTATGTTTTTAATAATTCAGAAACTAATCTGATGTTTGGCCTGTCCCTAGGTATGTTTCGGGGTGAGACACCCCGAAACACCTGCAGCAGCCGACCTTAAGGTCGGCGCGGCTGCGTTTTTTTAGCGGGGTCAGATTCTATAAATCTGCCCCCATAAGCCCCTGTTGTCGGATTTTTAGAATCCGATCAACACAAGTTAACTTACGGCTTTCTATTAAAATGCCGGTCATGCCAACCAAAGCGCCATTTTAGTTCCTTAAAGGCGCAATAGCAGCAGGGCACCACAAACAGAGTGATAAGCTCGACTATCATACCGCCGAATGACGGTATAGCCATAGGCTTCATTACATCTGAGCCTCGTCCGGTACTAAGTAACACCGGCAACAGCGCTACTACAGTAGTAACCGTAGTCATAAGCACAGGACGGATACGCCGCGTACCGGCATAAATAGTAGCCTTACGTATATCCTCTATACCGCCGATATGCAGCTTCTCAAAACTCTGCTCCATATAGGTGGCGATTACCACTCCGTCATCCACCGCAATACCAAATAAGGCGATAAATCCCACCCATACTGCAACGCTTAAGTTAAAGCCCGCTACATACAAGAAGATGAAACTTCCGGCAAAACATACCGGAACAGCCAGGAAAATCACCAAGGTAAGCGGTATGTGCCTGAACTGTAAATAAAGAATAAAAAATATTACAAATAAACAAAGGGGAAGCAACATACTCAAGCGTGCATTCGCCCGCATCTGGTTTTCAAACTGACCCGCCCACTTGATATAATAGCCTTTAGGCAGTTTTAACTCACCCTTTGCAATTTTATCTGCTATTAATTTTTGCGCATCCTCTACCACGCTGACCTCATCGCGATCGCGGGTATTAAAGGTCACATAACCCACTAACAGAGAATCCTCGCTCTTAATCATAGCCGGTCCTATTACATACTTTATATCCACCACCTGAGAGATCGGTATCTGAGCGCCTGAAGGCGTAGGCACAAGTATTTTGGGTAAGGCGTCAAAATTATCGCGCAATTCACGCATATACCTTACGCGTATAGGATAACGCTCACGCCCTTCTACCGTCCAAGTAAGATTAACCCCGCCGATAGCCGTTTCAATAACATCTTGTACATCCTGTAAATTTACTCCGTAACGCGCCACCGCCTGACGGTTTATATTAAACTCAATGTAGGGTTTACCTACAATACGATCAGCAATTACATCCGTTGCTCCGGGTACCTCTTTTATTATCTGCTCCAGCAGAAGCCCTAACTGCTCTATTTCGCGCAAATCATCTCCGAATATTTTAGCTCCCATCATAGCCCGAAGTCCTGATTGCAACATTACCACTCTGGTTTGTATAGGCTGTAACCAAGTGGGGGCTACTCCGGTTATAGCCGTGCGCTCTTGCAAGTCATCTAATATTTCCTTCTTTGTTATCGTCCGTTTATCAGGCCAAATTAGCCTCAAGGGGGATTTTATAAAATCAGGCAGCCATATATCATTATACCAGCGCTTAACCGGAAACTGGCGCCACTGGCTTTTTGGTTTTAGATTGACTACGGTCTAGATCATGCCTAAAGGCGCAGGGTCCAGCGCCGATTCGGCTCGTCCCAGTTTACCGACTACTGATTCTATCTCCGGCACCTGCTTCATTAATGTATCCTGCTTTTTTATTACCTCCATCACTTGAGTTAAACTAGCCGCAGGCAGCAGTGAGGGCATGTATAAAAAAGACCCCTCATCCAAGGACGGCATAAACTCGCGGCCAATACCGGGGAATTTGTGCTTTAAGTAAACCCACGGCGGACTCTGCTCAACCGATAAACCGACAAAATTAAAACCAGTACGTACAGGACTAAAGACCGTATCAAAACCCAGCCAAATACTAAAACCCAAAATTATTACAGCCACAGGAAGAGCTAAAAAGGTTAGTTTATGCTCTAATACCCACTTTATAGCTGGTTCATACACCCGCAAGATAAACCTGGAGATACGGTTTTCCTCCAAGGGAAGCATTTTTTCCTGAGTCATAATATAGCCGACTACAACCAAAAGAACTGCCGCCAGCAAAGAAACCACCCATATCGGCATTCCCCATATACTAGTACCAATATATTTAGTAAGCAGCGAGCGCAGCAGTATAAAAAAACCTACTCCTAAAAGAGCGCTTATTCCCAAAGAAATACGTTTGGGCAATTTAATTTCCTTTAAAAACAGATCACACAATACCTGCACCAAAGTAATAGCTACAATAATAGAAGCAAGCAGGCAGAAAGTTTTGGTCCAGGCCAGCGGCTTAAATAGCTTGCCCTCTTGGCTCTGCATGGCAAACACTGGTATAAAGGCCACAATGGTAGTGGATACAGCCGTCATAATAGCACCGCCGACTTCAACCGCCGCATCATACACCACGTCCAGCCGGCTTTTGCTGCCATCGGCCTCGGGTAAGTGCGTGTAGATATTCTCAGTCATGATGATTCCCATATCAACCAATGTACCAATAGCAATGGCAATACCGGACAGACTCATTACATTGGAGTCCACCTTCGTATAATACATGGCGATAAAGGCTAAAAGCACGGCTAAAGGCAGGGTGCTGGCTACAATAAGCGAACTGCGCAGGTGAAGCAGGAAGAATACAACCACCAAAACAGTAATCATCATTTCTTCGGATAAGGCGCTCTTCAGCATATCAATAGTTTCATAAATCAAACCGGTCCGATCATAAAAGGAAACAATTTTTATACCCTCAGGCAGTCCCGGTTGAATCTCGGCTATCTTGGCCTTTACCCTTTTTATAACAGCCAGCGGGTTTTCACCATAGCGCATCACCACCACTCCGCCGACCGCCTCAGCCCCTTCTTTATCCAACGCACCCCGCCTAAAATCAGGCCCCAAGGTGACATTGGCTACATTTTTAACAAAAATAGGCGTACCGTCAACGGCTTTAACCACAATATTTTCCACATCTTCCACAGATTTGACAAAACCCACCCCGCGGATTATGTATTCCATGCCGTTGTATTCAATAACCTTAGCGCCGACATCTATATTTGAGCGGCGCACCGCCATATATACGTCAGATAGCTTTACACGATGAGCGCGCATGCGATTAGGGTCAACGTCAACCTGATACTGCTTTACAAATCCCCCGACAGATGCCACTTCAGAAACGCCGTCTACCGCATTTAGCTGATATCTGATATACCAATCCTGAATAGAACGCAGCTGTGCCAGATCATAGCCCTTACCTTCCACCGTATACCAAAATATCTGCCCCATAGCAGTAGCATCAGGCCCCAATACCGGTATAACTCCCTTGGGCAACAGTCCTTGGGCTACATTTATACGCTCAGATACGCGTGAGCGCGCCCAGTAAAAATCCACCCCGTCTTTAAAGATTATGTAGATAACCGAAAAACCAAAGCCGGAATAATAGCGGATAACCTTTACTCCCGGCACGCCCTCTAAACTTATAGTAAGCGGATAGGTTACTTGATCTTCTACTGTCTGCGGGTCTCTGCCCGGCCAGTCGGTAAAAACAATAGACTGATTTTCGCTTAAATCGGGAACGGCATCCACCGGTATATTAGTGAGCGCATACCACCCCCAGCCAATAGCAACCAGCGTAAGTACAATTACAATAAATGGATTCTCTAAACAGAATCTAATCAGCTTTTTTGTCATTGTTTTTCCCCGTTTTATGTTTCGGGATGTCTCATCCCAAAACATAGACCTAATACCGAATCTTACTTGCTTTTGTTTTAGGTCGTTTTAAACCGCTCTTCTTGATATAGTATAAGTATGAAATTAAACAGGTCACAAAAAGAGAACATAGGCATGTTCATGCAACTTACTTTATGTAAGCTGAACAAAAAAATTCCGTCCCCTGCCGCCTTCGGCGGAAGCGGGGACTGACCTGTAAACAAAATTTAATCTACTTTGAAACTCCTAAACATAAATTTAGGAAAATATCTATTGGATATTTCCAAATTAGCAGCTGGTATCTATGTTTTTACCTCCGCTTTAACTAAGCCATTCCTCTTAGTTTTAGGGGGTTTTGTAGCGCTGTTTTTTCTTGGTGCAGGACTTTACTACCTAAATTAATGTAACTTTTCAAGGGGAGGGGTTTATCCCAATGTTGTTAACCTTAAGGTAATAAGGCAGCTGTCATTCTGAATGAAGCGAAGCGGAGTGAAGAATCTGTCCACGTAGGCTGAGAGATTCTTCGGCCTCCGGCCTCAGAATGACAGGCTTAGGACAGAATTATAAATCCACGCCGCCGTCCCCTTGTAATTTACCAAAATCAGCTTATTTATTATCCTGTTTCCAGTCTTTGATAAGCTCCCCGCATTTTATCATTGTTTGACCATAATAAGGGTTTTTTACATCCTTATCACTTTGCAGCCAATAAGCAGGAGCCATAGAGCAATACAACTGATATATCTTATCCGCCCCCGGCTGATTTATGTAGAAATCTCTGGATAAAGCAATCACAGCTTGAGATATGCCTTTAAATCCCTGCCTTGTTTTAGCGATATCGCTGGTATTAAGTTTACCAATCGTATCCTCCAGCGCCTTTAACGACATACTGAAATGAGGCCGGTGTTCTTTAGGAATGGTATCCGTCATTTTTTTTAGCTTGGTTATTTTATCGGCTAATTGTTTATGTAATACCGCCATATCCGCTATATTGTCGGCGCTCAGCTTGCCTGCTATAGAAAAATATACCTGCTGTAATTCCTTTATGGTGTCTATTACTTTCGGGTCTATTTTAAGAGTATGGGACATTCCTTTATCCCCCTCACCCAAACCCTCTCCCAGTTGGGGATAGGGCAGGGAGAGGGGAGTTTGTGTTGCAGAGTGTGTTTTAGACTTTTTATTCTTATGAGCGCCGCTGCTACCGCCGCTGCTAGTGCTGGCGCCGCCGTGTCCCATAGCCGCATGTACATCAAATGATGAGCCTTCTGGAAACATAAGGCTGGGTTTTCCGGCAAGCTGCATCTGCGAATCAATAAGAAAATTACCGGATATAACCACCCTTTCTCCGGGCTTTAAGCCTGAGACAACAGGATAATAATCACCCGCTAAAGAGGCTACTTCTATTTCCCTTGGCGAATACTTACCCTTTTTAATCTCTACATACACCAATTTTCGGGTACCGGTATCCAAAACAGCGCTGCGTGGTACGGCCAGAATACCTTTGCTGCTGGATTTTATCCCGATGTCAGCTCTATCGGGGTTCATCAAACCGATAATCCCTCCTGCCGGCACTAAATTCATACCGCAAATAGGACATTTGCCCGGTTTATCCCTGATTATTTCAGGGTGCATAGAGCCTATATACTTACCCGCTAAATCCGCCATCTGCACCTGTCCCTTTGCTCCCACTTTGACTTTTATACTGGCATTGGCATACATACCGGGTTTTAACTTTCCTTCTTTATTGGATATATTGACCCGCACCCTTATGGTACGGGTTCTTTCGTTTAATACGGGGTCTATAAATACAATCCGCCCGCTGAACTTCTCACCGGGGTAAGCCTCTGTGGTAACCCCCACCATTTGTCCGTATTTTATCCAAGCCAGATCATATTCGTATATATCCAAATACAGCCATAGATTTGATAGATCGGCAATTGTATATATGGGATCGCCCATCTTAACATACATACCCTCTAGGGCTTTTTTGTGTATCACGGTTCCGCTTATAGGAGCGTTTATGGTCAGGTGAGTTTGTACCTTATTACGTTTTTTTATCTCTTTTAACTGCTTTTCGGTAACCCCGTAAAGTAATAGTTTTTCCTTAGCGGCAAGCAAGGTATTTTTGGCCATTGAACTAAATTGTCCGCCGCTGCTCTGCCGGACGTTTTTTAGCGCTAGGAAATATTCCTCTTGTGCGCTCATCAGTTCAGGACTGTAAAGCAATACCAGATGCTCGTCTTTATTTACCTGAGTACCGGTAAAATCGGCATACAGTTTGTCTATACGACCGCCGATCCAAGCGGACACATAAGCCAGCCGCGTCTCGTCATAATCAACCTTGCCGACTGTGTATATTTCTTTGGTCAAAGGACGATACTCAATTACTTGCGAGGCTACTTCAGCTAAGCGTTGTGCGCGCTTACCCAGTTTCAGGCTTACCTCTCCTCCCGCCTGATCATCATCGCCTTCTTCATATATAGGGATCAGGTCCATACCGCAAATAGGGCATTTACCGGAATTAGCAGCCTTAATCTGCGGGTGCATAGAGCAAGTCCAGTGCATAACTTTCCTCTGAGCTTGTTTTACCACTGCCTTGTTATTAACGGTTTTTGAGGGTGAAGGGGCAAAACTGTAGCCCAATACTATCCCTAGCAGCAAGATTGCTGAATAAGGCTTCCAATTGGACTTTAAATGGCCGCTTATATCCTTGATTGTCATCAGGTTATTACCTCAAGTTCGATATAAAATTTACTTGTTTTATTGCCTTATAGGGGGCTTATGTTTTGGAATGTCTCATCCCGAAACATAAAACACAGCCGAAGTTGAGGGAGGGGATAAACCCCAATACTGTTTACTTTAAGGTAGCTGTCATTCTGAGGCCGCAGGCCGAAGAATCTGCTCGCATACGTAGGCAGATTCTTCACTCCACTTCGTTTCGTTTCAGAATGACGATTATCTTAAGTCAACAGCATTGGGATAATCCCTTCCCTTGTCAATTTACTTAGTATTACTCATGCGCCGGGGTTAGTTTCATGCCGCAAGCAGAACATTTACCGGGTTCGGAAGATTTAACCTCCGGGTGCATGGAGCAAGTCCAATGCTGATCCTTTTCGGAATCCGAATGTTCCTCTTCATGTACCGGCATCAATTTCATACCGCAGATAGAACATTTACCGGGTTTAGAAGATTTAACTTCAGGGTGCATGGAGCAAGTCCAGTGACGCACCTTCTTTTCAATATGTTCCTTCGCTGATTTTTTATGCGAGGGCGTCTTGGCAAAAGCAAAATGGCTGTAGCTCAATATCAGCGCTAAGGCTAAGATGACCCAGCTTGTTTTTGAGTATTGGTTTATCATTCTTTTTTCCTCCTGACTATGATTGTTATTATAGGGTATAATTGTTCAATCTACAGATTTTATGATGTTTATCCAATCTTTACGTAATCTGACTTATTAATTTATGTTACGCTTACTTTTAAATGTAGGGTGGATCAAGCCCATATTGGAAAAGAGCCTAAAAAATATGCTTAAGATTACGTTTTATGACAGTTGCGGATCCACCACACCTTAGCGATGAGCAATGGTGGTGGATTCGGGGCGC
The DNA here is from genome assembly GCA_024276125.1 of bacterium. GTDB lineage: Bacteria > SZUA-182 > SZUA-182 > SZUA-191 > JAJRXT01 > JAJRXT01. Next base: position 1,462 of record JAJRXT010000060.1, on the reverse strand, counting down.
TTTTTCATGAAAAGTATTGTCTTTAATTTATAATGAATACCTGTTATACCAGCCCCCTTAATCCACCCTACTGTGAGATTATTATTTTGCATAACATCTTAGTTCTTAAGTCATTCCGACAGGCGCCGGCCTATGGTTTGCTCCAGTTCAACCATTTTTTTGTTTTGGTCTCTTATGTATTGCTGATAAAGCAGGTTATAATCCAGCCAGATTCTTTGTGCATCCAGTACATCCAGAAAATCGGCCTTGCCGGACTGATAATCGGTTTGGGCTACTTCCAGATTGCTTTTGGCCAAAACAAGCAGCGAATCCTTATATAAGGCTACATCCCTTCTGGCTGTATCAAGTTGAAATACTACATTTTTCATGTCATATTCCAGTTTGTTGCGTATTGAGTTGAGCTTGTCTGATAATGCCTGATAATTAACCCTGGCCTCCTTTATATAAGCATCATGATAGCCAAACCAAAAGTCGGTTTTATTAGCCGGCCGCAGACTGAAAGTCTCCTTTTTTCTGCCTACTCCCACCAGATTATCAGCCTTGTCTTCAAAATAGCTGTAACCTGCGGTTAAGTCGGGATAGAACTTTTTTTCAGCCAATTTAATAGTGAAATCAATCCGTTCTAAGTCCAATCGAATAATTAATAATTCCTGCTGATACTTTACTCCACGTTTTATAAGTTCATCTAATTTGAGTTTGGTATCCCTCAGCTCAACTTCGGTGGTAACTCCCAGAGGAAAATGCGGTTCTAAGTCAAGTAATTCATTTAACTTGGCGATAACGGTATTTTTATAGTCCCGCCAAGTAATGAGGTCGTCATCTAATTTAGATATACGTGTTTGTACCTTTACTACATCGCTGTACCCCGCTGTACCCGTTTTATATTTAATATAGGCTACGGTCTCTAAATGTTTAAGTAAATTAAGGTTTTCCGACGTTATTAAAATGGCTTGATCCGTATATAGTAATTCATAATAATTATTTTTTATACTGCTGATTAAATCCCTTAGTACAATAAAATATTTCTGCGATGCTATTTGGGCTTCTTTGTTGATAATATCTGTTTTGATAGTCAAAGTACCCGGTAGTGGAAAACTTTCATATATTGCCTTTTTGTGGCGCTTGGAACTTGTTTTGGTATCTAAGTCTTTGGCAAAAGCCCGATATTGATTTAATATATGATCCAGTCTGGTAGTTTGAGAATATTTTTCTATTGCAGCTCTCCACTTTTTACGGGCGCTCTTTAGTTTAGGATTCCTGTTTACGGCTATAGCTATAAGTAAATCTAGGCCAATTTTTTGCTTAAGTAATTCCTTTTGTATTTTTGTATCGGTAAATTGCTTATCCGATAAATTTATTTTTACCTTGAATTTATGGAAGATTTCAGGCGATATGCTTTTTTTGATTATGCCTTCCCAATTTTTTTTGCTCTGCTCAATTTCTTTTTCTTGAATAGTCAGTT
>JAJRXT010000059.1 GCA_024276125.1 bacterium | reverse complement strand
GTTGACGTAAGGCTATAGCTGCCGTAGGGTGGATTAAGGGGTCTTATATAATAGATATACTTACATAAATTAAAAACAATAAAATTATCTATTAATTACCCCCGAATCCACCACAGCTGGCGCTAAGCAATTTGGTGGAACTGCAACTATCAGAAAATGCAGGCTCAACCTATTTTTTTAGGCTTATTCTCAATATGGGCTTGTTCCACCCTACATTGACTACATATTATTATAGTTACGGACCCACCACGCCTAGCGGTGAGCAATAGTGGTGGATTCGGGGTATCTTACTGGCTGTTTGGCGCTCTTTAAATATATAAGAAGACCTTTTATATAAGCCCCTTTAATCCACCCTACAGTGTTCTTGGTGTTTTTGTGTCAAAGGCAAGCTAATAATAGATCATACTGGCTTTTTTAAATTCCTTAGAGGAAAAAAGCAGCCGATAATCTTTAATACCGGTTTTTTTAGATATTTCTCTGGCTACCTGTTCGCACTCTGTACGCGTGGTACAATGGATCATAGTGTACAGATTATACGGCCATGTATCAGAAGCCGGACGGTAATAACAGTGACTTACCTGAGTAAATCCGGCCATTATATTGCCTACAGATTCGATCTCTTCATCAGCTACTATCCAAACCCCCATACCATTAGCCACAAATCCGCTTTTCTGGTGCCGCAGTACAGCGCCAAAACGACGGATTTTACCGTCTGCAAGCCACGTATTAATAAGCGCTATGACTTTTTGCTCGCTCGTTCCCACCCTTTCGGCGATCTCTTTGAAAGGCTTAGAACACAATGGTATATTGTCTTGTAATTGCCTAATTATTTTTTTTTCTAATGATAACATATAAACTGCCTGTTATTGTTGAATGTTTTTATCGGATGCTTCCCTTTGTAGATGCGGTTTTTTAAACCCGCCTCATGGCCGACCTAAAGGTCGGCAACTACAGTAATACGTTATATTCAGGCTTAACTATAGTTTTTAGAGCAAATTTTGTCAAGAAAATTGAGGATTGGTACTATTTATCGGAACATAGCTCAACCGGACGCCCCATATTCTTTAAAGAAGCATCTGCCTGCTGTAAAATATTTACAACATCATATCCGTTTTTTCCGTTAGATAAAGGCTGCCTGCCGCTTTTTATTGATTCTATAAATTCAGCGCATTCTAATGCCAGCGGTTCTTTAAAATCCACTTTGGGTATAAGTACGTCACCTGAGCGCTGCATAAGCTGAAAATTACCAAAACTCTCAATATCCGGCAGTTCCCCGCGAGGGCTTTTTTTATCAATGCCTTTGTCATAAATAGTTATTTTAGCATCAGCGGAAACATCATCATATACCAGCATCTTTTTGCTGCCGACGATAACCATATTTCTGGTTTTATGGGGATGCAGCCAGCTTACATGAATATGCGCCAGCTTGCCGGATGGAAAATCCATACTTAAAAATACCACGTCTTCAATACCGGGTTGAATACAATCTACTCCCTTGGCGCTAATAACAGACGGCGACTCATCCAGCCAGTATAAAACAATGGATATATCATGCGGCGCTAAGTTCCACAGGGCATTTACATCGCCTCTAACCTTACCCAAGTTTACCCGCTGAGAAAAAATATAATATATCTCGCCCAACTCGTCATTTTGGATATATTTTTTTATTTTGCGCACAGCGCTGTTGTATAAAAAAGTATGCCCCACCATAATGATTTTGTCTTTAGCCTCGGCAATTTTTATCAACTCCTGCGCCTCATCTGTATTCATAGCCAGAGGTTTTTCAACCATTACATGCTTTCCCGCCAGCAGAGCTGCCTTGGCATATTCAAAGTGCATAGCGGCAGGCAGGGCGATAACAATAGCGTCTATATCTTTATTATTAAAAATTTCCTCTGAAGATGTGGTGGTTTTAATCTTTGGGTATTGAGATGATATCTTTTTTAAGCGGTCTTCCCGCAAATCACAGACCGTCATTTCAACATCTGATAATTGCTGAAAATTTCTAATCAGATTAGGTCCCCAATACCCAGCGCCTATATGTGCGATTTTGATCATAAAAATATCCCTGTAATATAACCTAGTAGAGCGTTTTCTTGAAAAAGGGAGACATCTTCAGTTGTCATTCTGAGGCCGAAAGCCGAAGAATCTCTACTTGCATACGCGTACTAGATTCTTCACTGCGCTTACGCTTCGTTCAGAATTACAAAATGAATGTCTCTATTAAAAAAAACGCTCTACTAAAATGTTTGACGTACTAAATTACATTAATTTTCCCAAAATACCGATTAAACCATATTATGCTTTAGAAGCGCTTCTTCATATAAATTAACATATTCTTTTGCCGAATGCTTCCATGAAAAATCAGCGCTCATAGCTCGTTTTACAAGTTTTTGCCATTCATCCTTGTAACTGTATACCAGCAGAGCTGTACTAACCGAAGCGAAAAGAGCGTTTGCGGAATAATCGGTAAATACGAATCCATTAGCAGATGCAGGATTCACCAAATAATCATTAATTGTATCCGCCAGCCCCCCTGTAGCATGTACAATTGGGATAGTACCGTATTTTAGGCTGATAAGCTGTCCTAAGCCGCATGGTTCATAATTTGACGGCATTAAAAACATATCGCTGCCGGCATATATCATTTGAGCTAATCGACCGTTATATGAAATATTTATACCAGCTTTTTTAGGATATTTTTTACCAATCTCACGAAATAAGGTATGATACTTTGCCTCGCCAGTTCCCAGCAGCACCAATTGAACCCGCAAATTAAGCAATGATTCTATGGTTTGAGCTACCAAATCAAAACCCTTTTGATCTGCCAACCGCGAAACTACTCCAATTAAGGGAACGTCTTCCTCCGGCAGATTATACTCACGCTGCAAGGCTTTCTTGTTTTCCTTCTTTTTGTCTAAATGCTCGGCATCAAAATTAACGGCTATTTGTTTATCCGTATCCGGATCAAAGAGATCATAGTCTACGCCATTTAAGATACCGTATAAGTCCGTCTTACGCGATTGTAATACCCCGTCCAACCCGCAGCCAAATTTCGCTGTTTGTATCTCTTGACTGTATTTTTTACTCACTGTATTAATAATATCGGCATGCAGTATACCGCCCTTTAAAAAATTCAGCCTGCCGTAAAATTCAAGCCAGTCAGGAGTAAAATATTTCCAATCCAAACCGGTAAGCGGCATAGCCGGATAGTCAAAACTGCCCTGATAGGCCAGATTGTGAATAGTAAAAACACTAGCCGTATTTTTGAAAAACGGGTCCGCGGAATACATTGTTTTTAAATAAACCGGAATAAGAGCGGATTGCCAGTCATTACAATGAATAATATCCGGGCGAAAATCAATTGCCTTTAATGTCTCTAAAGCGCTGCGGCAAAACATAATAAAACGCTCGGCATTATCGGGATAATCTCCCTGCGGAGTGCCGTAAAGCTCATCGCGGTCATAATAGGCAGCCTTATCCAAAAGATACGTAGGAAAAGAACCAGTACCGTTTCCATTAACCTTTAACACACTGCACGCTTGTTATTCTTTGCCAATCAAAACATTTATATTGGGTACCAGCGGCGTCTTTTCAACCTTAATTTTATTCTTCTTAGTCATTCGATAATAGGGTAAAAAGACTCGTACGTCATGCCCCAATTCTCGCAAGACCTTGGGTAATGCGCCGGCCACATCGGCCAGGCCGCCTGTTTTGGCAAAAGGAACCACTTCTGAGGATACTAGTAAGACTTTAAGCTGTCCGGACATGAGTATTCTCCTTATTTGAGGGTATCTAAAACACATCTTTAAGATAGGCAGTTCATGCAGCTTTTATGGGCGTGCCGCCCAATCCATTTTTAAATTCTGAAAACGTACATTAAAGAGACTACTATCCTCTGCAACATCTGTCAACAATCTTTTTAGGAACTGTAGCCGGCCAACTCGAATTATTCGCCTTAAACATACAACTAATTGCGATACTAATATTGTTCAAACAGCTTTCCCCACTGAGTTTTTAGCATTTTCTTTACGCGTTTTGATCCGATAAAGGGATACCAGTAATAGTCATGGTACAAGATAGAGGCTACATATGACCATGGGGCAAGGACTGTTCTAAGCAGGAAGTTTTCCAGCGGCTTAAGCGGTCCCCAGTATATAGCTTTTTGTCCGCGGGAGGCAAAGGTATTCTCTCCGCCGGAGAAATGCCAGTTTACCTTTGATATATCTTCGCCTACAATTTCAATTTGGCTTACATCGCCGCATCCCAAACCGCGTTCATGAGCTAAACGGATAAATTTTAATTCCATAGGATCAAAGCCCATCATCTTAGCCGATACGGCATCAATCGCCACCTGATCGGCGCTGGCCAAGATATAGTTTTTTTCATGCAGACGCATACAGCGCGGTCCGGGGCCGTCTCCGGCAAAGGTGCCGTCCATAACCGCAAAAATGCCTCCGTGAATTTCTTGTTGTATAGCCAATAGGTCAACCAGGGTCTCATGGATTACGCTATGCGTCCAGTGGCGCTTTTCATGCAACAGCCCGCCAAAGGCGTTTTTCATAGCGCCGGTCATAGTGGTAAATACATGAGTCTTCATAGTCGGCAAATGGATGATATTCTCGCCTATCATCCGTTTAGGGATTTGGATACCGTCTTTGTATATATCGTGTAATACCAGCATCTTGGCCTTGGGGGTGTAGGTAATCCATTCTTCGCCTTCGTATAAATGAATATTTCTTAATTTATACTTGTCAATTACCTTTTTATGTTTATTTAATTTTTCTCCCTTATGGGCGTCCACTACCACCGTACGATTGTGGCAGCCGTGAATAAGCTCATCTTTATAGCCGTCGGCAAGCAGGGTTTTAATTACCCCTTCCAATTGCCAAGGGGTAGTTGAACAAGCCGGATAAAAATGGTGCCAGGAGATATTAATCTTTAAAGCGGTGTCATTTTCCTTAGGCAGATATTTTTGATACTCGGCCAGGTGCATAAGACGCGCATAATCTTTAAATACCGTCTCCGGCTTGGTTTTTAATACTGCGACTTTTGATTTAATGGTGTTTATGGTCCTTTTAATTTATATAGGGGCTTATATTTTTTTAGCTGATTATTTATAAATATCTCCCCTTGTTCTGATTGCAATTAGTTTTACCGCTTTATTTTTTGTATCAATTTTATATACTATTCTTAGGCTTCCAACTGCATATCTGTATTTACCTTTAAGCTCACCGTGGAGTTTTTTTATATGAGGACCTAAAAGTGGTTCTTTTCCCAAAACATCAAGGCAGGCATTTATTTTTTTCTTTATGTGCTTATCTTGTTTTTTGTAATATTTATCCGCTTAATGAGAGATAAAGATTTCATACATCTTCTCTAACCTCGGACCAGCTTTTAAAGTTTCCTTTGTTAAAGTCTTGTTCTCCCTTTATAATACTTTCGATAAAATTTTGGCTGTCAAGTATTTCTTTTGTAGCCTCAAGTTCTTCCTTTACTTTAAGATAAGCTACAAAATCAATTATCTCTTTTTGATGAGTCCTTGATAGCTTTTCAAAATCAGCCATAGGATTTTTTTTGTCTACCATTGCTGAGTTAGCCATATTCTACCTCCTATAGAGGGGTTATAAAAAAATATAATTACATGGTTTTGTTTTTGATATCTGATTTTTGGGCTTGTTCTCAAAGCCAAAACGCACTCCCTCAATGAGTTAGGCTTGAGAACAGGCCAACATTATAAACATCAGACTTTTGTCTTAAAAATTAGACTTTATGCACTTTTTGCTTTAAGCGGCAATATCCCTGTTTCGAGGGTAGTAAGGTCAAGCACGCTTTGGGCATGTTCAATATCAATACCCACCGGCTTTCCCTCGGCATCAAAATCGACCACCACTCCGGGGGCTACCTCGCGGGCTTCTACCCCCGCACGTTCTACCAGATGTATGTAAAGTAAGTATCAGCATGATAACTAAGTCTCATATTTAGATTACCCACTAGTACAGCGTTTTATAAGTTTTTGGGTTTATACTACATTCTTTTGTCATTCTGAACGAAACGGAGTGGAGTGAAGAATCTACCCGCATTCGTAAGCAAGGAGATTCTTCGACCTTCGGCCTCAGAATGACAGCTTAAAAAGGCCCTTCATTATAGGTTAACAGCATCCCCCGCTATCCCTGCGCTAAATAAAGAATAATCTCCGTAGAGACAAGCCATAGGCATACATTTACGATTAGCGGCACATCAGTAAGCATTATAGTGGTGGGACTGCCGCCTTTGCCCTTTTGATGTACTAAGTATAAATATCTGAATATACCATATAACACAAATGGTACCGTAAGGCTTAAATATGGGGTGCCAAATTTAGCAATTGTTGCAGGCGACATAGTATATAAGGCATAAGCCATTACAGTTGAGGCCGTAACTACCGCAATCATTTGATCCAAAAAATAGGGGCTGTATTCCTTTAATATTTTGCGGTGTCCTGTCGCTCCTTTATCCAATAACGTCAATTAATGCCGACGCTTGCTTAGCGCCATAAACAGGGCAAGTAAAATTGTACAAATCAATAACCAAGATGATATCTCCACATTTATAACTACAGCCCCTGAGACCACTCTTAGTACAAAGCCTATGGCAATAACCATAACATCCAAAATAACTATATGCTTTAGCTGCCAGGAATATAGCGCGGATAATACAAAATAGGCCAAAGCCACCAGACCGAATTCCAGCCTTAAATAAAAAGACGAAAGCAGACAAAAAAGCGATAAGACGATACTGGTTGTTATTGCAGTCCTAGGGCTTAATCTGCCAGAGGGAATCGGACGCTTGCGCTTTAGCGGATGCTGCCTGTCCTTTTCGCGGTCAAAAACGTCGTTTATCAGATAAATAGAACCAGAAAGCAAGCAAAAGATCAATACCGCCCAACAAGTTATAAGCAGCAAATTAAAATCATGCAGATTTTGAGAGAAAATAATGGCGGCAAAAATGGATAGATTCTTTATCCATTGCTTCGGTCGTAATGATTCCAGCAGTGGTATTAGCATTTATAAACTATTATGTAAGGTAAAATAAAGGGGTTACTGTTGCTGTTTTTTTGGGGGAAATAACGCTACAACTATGTCTATGTTTTGCGTATGTCTCATGCCGAAACATGGGCAACCCATGGCAGATGTAACGGTTTCGGGGTGAGACACCCCGAAACATACATAGATTTACCCACCCTACAACTACTTAATTCTCGAATTATTCAGGCTAGGAAAGTTTTTTAATTCGTTCTTGTACTTCCGGCACTAGTTTGCTTTTAGGATATTTACTAATAAGTTTTTTATACTGTTTTATGGCTTTTTTATTATCCTGTTGCTCTTCATAGCATAAACCGGTTTTAAAAATAGCCTTTTCCGCTATTTCCATACTGGAATAAAATACGGCCGTTTTGGTATATTCAATTACAGCTTTGGTATAATCCTTGTTTAAATAATGGGTCTCGCCCAAGTTAAATTGAGCTTTAGGCGCCAGATAGCTTTGTGAGAATTTATCCACTACCAAGCTAAGTTCCTTTATAGCGTCATCATATTTACCCTGCTTTTGCTTTACCAATCCCAAATTAAAGTGCGCATCGGCCATTAGGTCTCCGCCGATACTGATTAATTTTGTAAAGTCCTCAGTAGCCATAGAATATTGTTTGCCGATTAAATGTATTTTACCCAATTTAAGCAGACTGGGCGCCTTAAGATTACTTTTTTCCGCTTTAGCTACTTGCATAAAGGCCGTTTCGGCTTCCGTGTATTTTTTTAATTCAAAATATCCCTGACCAATTTGATATTGGGCGTCATCAAATAAATCGTTTTGGGGATTCTTTTTAACAAACTTAGAAAAGCTGTCTATAGCCTTTTCATAGTCTTTGTTCTTAAAATGATATTCACCCACTTTATATACAGAATCCGCCCAATACATTGTGTTAGGATATTTTCCTACAATAATTTTAAAATTTTCAAAAGCGTCCTCTGTCTTTTTTAACTCATCATATAACCAAGCCAAATCATAAATAGCGGCTACTGCCAAGGCGTGTTTCCTATGATCTTCTTTTATATCCTTATAAACGCTAATGGCTTTTTTATATTTTTTAAGGTTATAAAGGCAGCCGGCTTTTTGGTACATCGCTTGAACCCGCCATCTGCTTTTTTTATTATCAATCACCTCATCCAATGCGCCTACTGCTTTGTCCCATTGTTTCTGCTGTACAAGACCAAAGCCCAACTTATATCGCGCCTCATCCGCTAATTCGTGTGTTGGATATTTTTTTATAAAAGCCTGTAATTCATTATTGGCCTTTTTATAATCCGCCAGCCTGAAATATGATCTACCTACAAGATATTGCGCTTCAGAGGCTAATTTATGATCAGGATAATCTTTGACCAATTTTGTAAAGCTTGCGATAGCTTTTTTCACATTTTCTTGTTGTTCGTCGCTTATTTTTTGACCTGCCCGACTATTCTCGCCCAACAGGAGATACGAACCGCCCAAAGCAAACAAGGCCTTTACAGCCAGCGGGTCCTGGGAATATTTATCTATAACCTTTTGATAGGCAGATATGGCTTTTTTGTGTTCTTTTAAATCGGTATAAGCCGCACCAACCTGAAATTGCGCCTCTACGGCCAGTGGCGAATCGCCATAACCAGCTAAAAACTTTTCAAAATCAACAATTGAGTCCTTATATTTTTTTTGTCTATAAAGGGTTAAAGCCGACCAGTACAGCGCTTTATCCGTATAACCGGAAATGTTTTTTGGATCATCTGCAATAATCTTTTTATAGCTTGCCGTTGCTTTGTCAAATTGAGATAAGGCATAATAGGCATCTGCTACCCGCAGGCGTACCTCATTTTTATAAGCGCTTTGCGGGTATTTAGCTAGTAATTGTTCAAATGCGCCAATTGCATTTTTAAACTGTTTCTGTTTTATAGCGCAATAACCGGAGCCGTAAATCGCCCGTTCGACAAATTTACTTTTCGGAAACTTATTAATAACCTTTTGGTATTCTTCGTTTGCATCTTCATACTTGCCCATCAAATATAAAATCTCGGCGATAGAGTAATGAGCGCCGTCTACATACTCGCTATTGGGATAATCATCAATTAATTCTTTAAATTCATTTTTAGCCTTTTTATATTGCTTTTGATTAAAATAGGCCTCACCCATTAAAAAATGAGCCTCTGCTACAAATTCGCTTTTGGGATATTTATCAATTAAAATTTTGTATGATTTTAAAGCATCGCCATATTTTTTAGACAAGCTGTATGCTGAGGCCAGTCCCATCAAGGCATCGTCTACATAATCGGTTTGCTGATGTCTCTTTATTACCATTGCATAAGCCTGAACAGCCTTACCATATTGCTTTAACTGATAATATGATTCACCCAGCATAAACAGCCCTTCCGCCTGATACTTGCTGTCGGGATAGTTTTTGGTAAGCTTGGCAAAAACTGTGGCTGATTTTAAAAATTCCTTTAATTGATAGCTGCTTAGGGCAATCAGAAATTGGGCGTTTGCTGCAAACTGGGATTTGGGATTAGCCTTTAACAACTGTTCTGAAGCGCTGATTGCACCTTTATAATCCTTTTCATTATAACTTATTTCGGCAATATGAAATGCGGATTCTTCCGCAAAGGGAGATTCGGGGTGTTCCTTAGTCACTTTACGGAAATAATCTACGGCTTGGGTTAGTTTATTGTCATTCAAATAACTCCAAGCCAGTCCATAAACTACATTATCCATATATTTACTGGAGGGAAATTCTTTAATAAAATCACTGTATTCCCTTTGGGCTTCCACATATTTTTTAAGCTGGAAGGTAGCTTCTGAAATCAGATAGTTGGCATCTTCTACCGAAGAATTCGCAGGGTAGCTGACGATAGCTTGTCGATTGGCTGTTATTGCCTTATCATAGGTTCCTTGTTCATAAAAGCAAACCCCCAGTTTGAAGGCGCTGTCTTCGGCCTCTTTGCTTTTTGGGTGTTCTTTTATAACCCTCTGATAAAGCTCTATGGCCTTATCGTATTTAGAAACTTGTTGATAAGACAACGCCATTGCATAGCTTGCGGATACCAGATGCTTGCTTTCTGAATATTTTCCGATAACTTGTTGATAACTTTTTATTGCCTGATCAAAATTATTTAAGTGGTAATAAGACTCTCCCAACATAAAAAGAGTCTCAGCCGCTTTTTTGTATTCAGGTGAATCAGGGGCGGCATCGGCGCTTTTTTGAAAATCAGGATATGTGCTGGCTTTACCAAAAGCATTGGCGGCCTCTTTAAAATTATTTAATTTAATCTGGCTCCAGCCCAGCCAAAAATATATATCTACAACTTGTATACCTTCTATGTTTGATTTAAGTATTTGATTGTATTGCTGCGCCGCTTTAGTATAATTTTCGGTAAGGTAATAGCAGTCGGCAATACGCGGTCCGGCCTCGACGGCTTTTTCATTTTGCGGATAATTATTCATTAATTTTTGATATTCCGTCAGCGCTTCTTTATATTTTTGCTGGTTAAACAGCGATTCGGCTATCCAATATTGCGCTTCAGCCGCCAGCGGGTGCTGCGGAAATTTGACGGATAACTGCTTGAATTGGTCAATCGCCAAATCATATTCCGATGTACTATAGAATTCGGCTCCTAACGTAAATAATTTCTCGGGTTCACCCGCATAAGACAGGCTGTTAAAGCTAAGAGAAAATACAACCAGTAAACTAACAACGAACATAAGCCTGCACCATATTTTATTAACAATTGACTTAATGTACATAAAGCTTTATTCCTCTACGATAATGGTGACATATCAGATAAGTAACTGAAATAAACATGTTAATGAAACTTTTGTGTAAGCCTATAAAACTATAGGTACCCCCCTGCTATTTTCAGGCCTATGTCCTTAGCGGACATATTGTTGACTTAGGGTAGCCCTCATTTTGAATGAAGCAAAGCGTAATGAAGAATCTACTTACGTATGCGAGCAGATTCTTCGCTCCGGCCTCAGAATGACAGACCAAGAAAAGACTTTTTATGTTTCTGGGTGTCTCACCCCGAAACACACCTAACAATGAGCAAGAGTGGTAGATTCGGGGCGCTCTTTAGGTTATTGGACGTTCCTTTACTTTTTTAATATAACCAGTTATATAAGACCCCTTAATCCACCCTACAATGGTGTCTTGCGTAATATGACTTCCTAAGTATAAATCTTGCGAAACTTATCCATTAAATTTTGATAATCTGCTCCCTGCAACAGAAGTCTAAACCGTCTTTTTTCTTCATAGATACTGTTTATAGTAATTTCTAAATACGACTCCGGCAGCAATTGCCTGACCCTCTCCGCCCATTCGATAATACAAATACCCGTACCGAAAAAATACTCCTCATAACCCAGTTCTACAACTTGTTTGGGATCAGAAAGCCTGTACAGGTCAAAATGATATATAGGACAGCGTCCTTGGTATTCATTAATCAAGGTATAAGTCGGGCTGGTTATATACCTATCTTTTACTCCCAGTCCTCTGATTATACCTTGAGCCAAACAGGTTTTACCTACTCCCAATTCACCGATTAGGGCGATTACAATACCCGCCGGCAGGATTTGACCTAGTTTTTCACCCAGATTATGCGTCTGGGCCAAACTATAACTGGTAATGTCCATTAATTACTTTAGATATAAATACTAATTTATTAGTAAAATGTCAAGCGGCGGCAGTCTGTTGTCCCTTTTATATTTATAGGTTCAACCGTCTCCCTTTGCTTTGTAGCCGCGGGTTTTTAAACCCGCCCTCATGGCCGACCTAAAGGTCGGCGCTACAGAGCTATAGTCAGCGCCGAAGGTGCAGATAAGTTCTCTTTTAAAACAGCCTTATAACTAAGGTACCATAATAGAGTTTAAAATCAAGTAATTTTAAGCGGTCTGCGGCTTTAGTTTTTGCATGCAAAACCCTGTTTTTTATTTAATGCTTTATATGCTCTAATAATACCGTCTCCATTTGCTTCATTTTTTCCGCATCAGATGCGTCTATATGATCATAACCCAACAAATGTAACACCCCATGTACAATCAATATTTTCAATTCGCAAATTAAGCTGTGCTTTTCCTCTTCCGCTTGGCGCTTAGCAGTCTCCACCGAAATTACCACATCGCCCAATTGCTGCTGAGTAAACCGGCTGTCGTCTCCTTCACGCATTGCAAAAGCCAGTACATCGGTAGCTCCGATTTTATGACGGTATTGTTTATTAAGTCTGGCAATCTGTGCATCGCTTACCAAAACAACGCTTAATTCCTGCTCTTGGGTAATATTTAGACTGTCTAACAACCGGCTTAAAAAATCACGCAAGGGAGCAATTGATAACTTTATACTCCGCTGCCTATTCTGGATTTGGATTTCCATATTTTATCACGCTTTATTCCGGCTTGTTTTATATCGGGATAATCAATCCTGCTGTGAAATACACTGGTTAGAATACGCACAAAACTTTCCGCTATTAGATTTAAATCCCTTAAAGTAAGAGCGCATTCATCCAATTGACCGGCTCTGTAAATATCATTAATCACCTTTCTTACCATACCGCTTAGGCGGGCTGGAGTAGGTTCGGTAACTGTACGCGAGGTGGCCTCCACCGCATCGGCCAGCATAATAATGCCGATCTCTTTAGTTTGAGGTTTGGGGCCTAGATAACAAAAATCATTCTCATTTACTATTTTAAGCGGCGTTTCCTGTTTTTTGGCCTTAAAATAGAAATACCTCATCAGGCTGGTGCCGTGATGCTGGCGGATAACATCTGCTATACTGGGCGGCAGCTTATATTGGTTAGCCAATTCCAAGCCTTCCTTAACATGTGATATTATGATCAATCCGCTCATATTGGGGCTTAGTTTTTTGTGCCTGGCATCGGCATCCGGATCATTTTCGATAAAATATTCAGCCTTGCTTATTTTACCGATATCATGATAAAAGGCGCCGATTCTGGAAAGCAATGGCTTAGCGTCAACAGCCTCTGCGGCGGCTTCGGCTAAACTGCCTACTACAATACTGTGATGATATGTTCCGGGCGCTTCAAGCGCCAACTGTTTAAGTAAGGGCTGGTTTAAGCTGGATAATTCCAGCAATCTGATATCCGTGGTGACTTTGAATAAGGATTCCAGCAACGGCAGCGCCGCTGAAGCAATGATGGCTGCAATCAGCCCTCCGGCTATGCCACCCAAACAATCAAACAGCACATCCAGACTAAAAATCCTGCCCTTTATAAGAGCAAAAGGTATAATTACCGCTAAATTTATACAGCTAACCAACAGACCGGCGCGCAATATCGCAGTACGTGACTGCTGCTTGCTAACCCCATAAACAGCTCCCACACCTCCTAATAGACTTATAAGAAAAAAATCGAATTCAAAACCCAGTTGCAGTCCAGAAAAGATAGTCACCACCACTGAAAAGACTACGCCCAATTGGGCATTAACCAACAACGCTACCAGTAGGGCTCCCATTGCAAAAGGTATTGCCGAATAATAAGCCTGCAAACCAATATCAGGAGTGGCCAAAGAGAGCATACTGGCTATAAACGAAAATAATTTGGTAACTATCAGGTTGGCAAGTAAAATTACTATGAGTAACTGAAATTGTTTTTTATCTAAAGACGGACAAAATTTCCGCAGATAAATCCGCATTAGATACATCAGCAAAAGAACCAGAAAAACGAAACCGGGAATCATAAGCGGCAGAGCATGGTGTTTTTTTAAATTGATTAACTCGTTATATTTTGCTAATTGATCAACTTTTACGCGTTCGCCTTCCCGAATTATCATTTCACCCTTTTTAATTTGAAAAAAGACCGGTTCTACATCTTCTTTGGCTTGTATCTTTCGCTCTTCAGTGGCGCTTTTGTTAAAGAAAAGATTTGGTTGTATCGTATGTAAGGCTATTTCCAACACCAGTTGTGTTAAACCCTTATCCATTGACAATTTTGTTTTCGCCACGTTTTTAATATATTCTTTGGCCTCATTCATATCCAAAAATTGATTTATATCATCAATCCGATATTCTCTTTTAGTCTGCAAATCCCTTTGGGTGATTGTTTTTACCTTCTCAGCCAACAAGAAATCTTTGCTCTGTATCACACCCTTTCTTACAGTTAAGCGGATCAAGCTGTTTACCGCCTGTAAAACAGCTTGATCAAAAACAGCCTCTTCCCAAACCAGAAAACTGTTAAAAGAAATATCTAAGTTTAATTGTTGAGACAATAGTTTCCATCTTTCTTTGGGGGTAAGCTGACTAAGTTTTACAGTAGCTGGGTTGGCAGTATCCTGATTGGCAGGATCAAAAGAGGACCTCTCGGATGAGGCATTCGGTAATTTACTTAAGTCTTTAATGTTTTCATTATAGAACGCTGTCTTTGAGCCAAAAAGCAGGCGAATATTAGCCATTGTTTTTGCAGAATTAGAATCAAAATCGTATATAGGCAGAACTTTCTGGACAGCTTCGTTCTGACGTAAAATGGTTGTAGTTTTATCTTCAACACTAAAATCGAAAGGGGCTTTGATATCTTTAGGGCAAATATTGCCTACGCTCAGCAATTGGCTGGGCAGCTGCCATTCGGGCAGAATAAGAAAGGTAAGACAAAAAAGCAGACCAGTCCACCAAAGCCGGGAATGAAACTTGGCATTGTTTCTTTTGTTACCCTCTTTTGGTAATGGACGTATGTTTGACTTAGAAGGGCTTGCTTTTGTTTTGTTAAACCATGACATTTTTTGTCTCGGTAATGAAAATTATACAATTTTTAAAACATGGCGGAGCTTATGTTTCGGTCTGTCTCACCCTGAAGCACACCTAGCGGCGAGCAATATATTTCGGCGCAAGACATACCGAAAAATGGCTATTAGAGTTCTCTTACGAAACCAATTACATTCTGTCATTCTTAAGGCCGGAGTCCGAAGAATCTGTAAGCATATGGAGTCAGATTCTTCACTCCACTTCGTTTCGTTGGCAATGACAATTTCCTTAACTTAATGGTATTGGGGACAAGCCCCGCCCCTACAATGCAAAAAAATCAACAACTTTTATGTAGAACTCAGGTTAAGTATAAAAACGGAAAACGCTAAATCAGCCCCCCTTTGTTCCCTAAAACAAGAAAACTCCTGACTAGCCAGCCAAGAGTTTTCTTGTAAAATTCTGTTTTACCATTTAGATTTAGGCTGTAGAATAAGCCTTTTTATTTGCCGTCGTGTAGTGACCATGGGCCTCTGTTTTTTGCCATATAAAGTGCATCTTTGACTTCATTCCCTGAGCTATTGCGAGGAATGGTAAAATCTTGTCCCGGAAAAATCAGGTCAGGATCATTTATCTGAGAGCGGTTGGCTTTATATATGAGCGGCCATTGAAACGGATTGTCATATATGTTTTTGTTCTCAGAAATCACCCATAAACATTCACCGCGGCTAACTACATGTGAGGTTGCCTGCCTGCCCCTTTGGTCTCTGCTGCGTTCTGCCTCTGCCCTGCGGCGAGCTTCGTCTTCTGCTCTGCGGCGTTCTTCTTCCGCTCTTATTCTAGCCAAGCGTTCGGATTCTTCTCTTTTACGGCGTTCGGATTCTGCGGCTGCCAGCCTGCAAGATGCGGCTAAATCTTTGGCTTGAGCTAACAGTTTATTTCCCTTAGCGATTACATCAAGGTATTTTTCAGCGTTATAATCTGCCTCAAGTCCTTTCAGAGACGACAGTATGTTGTTATATTTATTCGCATTATAGGTAAGCGCTCGAGCGGCTTTAGCCTCATCCAAGGCGCCTTTTACATCTTTTATTATATTTTGCGCTCTAACTTTAGCGTCCTGTTTAGCCTTTACAGCCTGCTCTTTGGCATTGGTTGCCAAATTAATAGTTTGAATAGCCGACTCTTTAGCAGATTTATATTCTCTTTTATCCATTTCTGCTTTAGCTTGAGCCAGCATATCCTCTGCACTTTGATAATCACCCGGAGCATAAATATCCGCTTCAGCCAGTTTAGCGGCGGTCACCGCAGCTTCAGCATCTGCCATTTCCTTTTTAGGCGGTTTAGCACACCCATAGGACAAAAATAATAATAAGGTAACTAAAGGCAGCGCCAGTTTTGAAACTAATTTTGTTTTTTTAATGCCAGCCAAATTAAATTCCTCCTCTCCCATTTATAACCATTTAATAATAACTAATTATCAATCATTAACCTCAAGATATACTCCCATCTTCCTTTTTTAAAAAAATACCATTATTGGGATTGATTGTCAAACAAAAACTGGACAGGTCGCCGAGATATCTATGTCAATCGTGAGCGGATAGTAGCTGGCAGAATGTGTTGTAAATACCATTCTATGTTTTCTCAACTCCAACAAAATACTTATAACGTAATCCTGTCTTGGCGCTTTCCACTCGCTTAACTCTATACTCGCCGCTTAAATCCAGACCGTCATATATAAATTTTATATCTGATTGGTCATCTTTTTGAAAATTATGGTTTGTACCAAAACCTATGTCATGTTTACCTGAAATTGGGTCTGTACTGTAGTTTGTAAAGTAAAAATCTTTGTCATTTTGCAGACTAAAAAATTCAGCGCATTGAATTCGGATTCCCTCTCGTTGAAGGCGGTTTTTAAGGTTAATATTATTTATATGATGTTTATCCGAAAGATAGTTAATAGAAAAATTGAAGTTTAATGAACTGAAGCTAGGCTGAAAATCTCTTGCCCACTCTTCTATTTGAGCTTTAGAGGGAGGGGTTTTGCCGTTAGTATGGTAGGATAAATTGCAAGTAATGTTATTATCTACTGATTTCAGGCTTTGCAGAACCGGCGTTCCTACTCCAGATTTTTTAACTTTATCTGTGCTTTTTCTTCCCCACTCCTGTAAAGTGTCACAATAGGTCAATAAAAACAAAAAAGGATGATTTTCAAAGAATATTCGCTTATCGTCTTTGCCTGGTCCAATCAGTTCTTTTGCCTTTAGATAAGCATCTTTTGTGTGTAGCGCAATTGATGATGCCGCAATGTTTTTTTCAATATCATATACATCTGTTCCTTGCTGACATGCTCCCGACATTTTTTGTAACATTATTAAGGCGCTCATGACGCCATGGTCTCTTTCTAACATTAAACGATTTAATTCAGACGTTAGCTTAGAACAATTAATTTCATGATGTTTAATACAAAAAAAGGACGCTATTTAACTTACTTTTTTTAGGAAACCTACTTCTTTATTGGCCAATTGTCCCCATTCAAGAGCTACTTTGAAGTTAAATTTTTCATTGTCGGATTTACTCTGGTTGTCAGAATCTTGTAAAATTTCAGTTAAAAAGGTACCTATCTTTTCGTCAAATTCGGGCAGCAGATAACAAAAATCGTGAAATATGGCCGTTAAAAACCATGTACGCAGGGTATTTTTTACGCTTAAACTTCTTTGCCTTGGTTCTGCAAATTTTTTATTCAATAGTTTAGTAACTGATTTTATATCAAGATAATGTATTATAATATAGCCTGCTACAAAAACATGGAATTGGTGCATAAAGTGATCTCTATATTTTGTACTTGAGTATAACATTAGGTCTTCATGTTTTTTAAAGCTTTCCAATAGGGATAAAATCGGCTTGCTGTTCAATTTCAATGTGTCGCACATATCTCCTATGTACCCCATTATTCTTTAGACAATGGCATCTTCACCAAAATACCGTCTTCTTTTCAATACATAAAACAGCTTTTTAGTATCTTTGTATATGTTTCTATCAGTATCATTGTCTGCAATTAAGGGTTCTATTGCTTTAAGGCTTTCTAATAAATTTATCCCCTGAAATAATTTGTTATATGATAAATCGGTTTCCTCTTCCTTTCCTAAATGAATTATTTTACAAAGAATATCATTGTAACTTTTCAATTGGCTTAGGGTTTCGGCGCTAAAATGAAAATCCTTTATATCCTTATAAATATCGCATCTTATCACCCCAATTATATTATCTTTGTCTATTAACGGAATAATGGCTATTTGACAGCAATTATCATGAATTTTATTATCACCCTCATTATTGCCTGAAAAAGCAGGGAATCTTTCTACATCCGGCCGGCTGGTAAAAAACTGAGCCTCACCGGTTCTAGCAGTGTAAGCCGTTATCCCTTCTTTTTGTATTGGTATATATTTGTTATTTTCTTGTTCCTTATAATTAAAGACTATATATTTTGCAGGCCGTTCTTTATAGTTTTTTAACCGCCAATGTTCTTTTGTTCCTTCAAAAAAAGTTAGAATCGAATATTTATCCGTATCTTCACTTGATAATTGCGACAAAAAATCTGAATATACAATATGTTCATCATCTATACTTCTCTTAATATCGTCAATCTTTCTTTCAAATACTTCTTTTTTTTCTTCTTCATCCATACTCAACTCAGAATCGAGCAGAAAAATTGAACAATCCCAAGCATTTGTAATGCTTTTTACTGCCTTTAAAATCGCCTCATATTTTTTAATAATACTATTATTTTGTTTCATTCTTTCTCCTTGGATTTTAAGGCGTTTTATGGAAACAATCTAGTACGATAAATGACAGGCTTATTACGACAGGCTTATTACGACAGGCTTATAAGGAATGATAATGATACGTAGAGATGCAATTTGTTAGGGTTCTCCTATTATATATCAAAACATATTATACATAGTTCTACATAAAGGATCAATACTTTTTACCGATTTATTATACTTATAATTATTTTTTTTTAATCAAAACAACACAGAATTGTTTGGGTTACTTACATAGCTTTAGCTTATTCGCTTGTTTTATAAAGTCTTATGTAAGTATTTTTCCACATTTAGAAATTTAATAATCCAACATCCATTGATAAGCGCTCTAAAAATTGTCGCTGGGAGAAAATAGCAAGCAGGCCTGTATACTTAGACTTTTTCGTGGGTTGACAAGCAAAATGTTGTGTGATATTTTATGCTTGAGTAATATCAATTAATCAAATATATTTATAGACTAGCCTTCGTTTTTGACCGAAAAGTCAACAAGGGGGGACGGAATTATTTTCATAAGCTTATATAAATTAAGTTGCATGAACATATCTATCTTCTTATCGGATAATTTACTGGAGTCTTATTTGTCGATATGTTATATCAAAAAATCGCTAATTTAGTAAGTCAAGAGCTACAAGATGTAGAAAAAGAACTGATAGGATATTTAAGCGGTTCCAATCCATTAATCTCCAAAGCCAGCGAGCATATATGCAAAAGCGGCGGCAAAAGAATACGTCCCTTATTAGTTTTATTATGCGCCAAATTATGCGGATATTCCGGTAGCGACGCTATTGTTTGTGCCAGCGCTTCTGAAATGATGCACACGGCAACATTACTGCATGATGATGTAATCGACGAAGCCACTACCCGCCGCGGCAGCGCTTCGGTAAATTCAGTCTTGGGTAACAGCGTACCTATATTGGTGGGCGATTATTTATTCTCACTCTCCAGCGTGCTGCTTGCAGATCACCATCTTTATGAAATATTGGGTATGTTATCCAATACTATAAAAACTGTTGTAGACGGAGAGCTGCTGGAAATCGTACAACGAAAAGATTTTGATACCACAGAAGAGCATTATTATGCGATAGTTACCAAAAAAACAGCTTCACTGTTTGCTTTCTGCTGTCAAATCGGTGCGATTTTAGGGAAAAACGGTAATTCTCACCAAGCGGCATTGGCTAATTTCGGCCTTAAACTGGGGATTGCTTTTCAGGTAATAGACGACTTGCTTGATTTTACCGCTCAAGAAAAAAAACTGGGTAAACCAGTAGGCAATGATATTAAAGAGGGCAACCTTACGCTTCTGCTGATACACTTATTACAGCAGGCAACTACTTCCGAACAGGCGCGTGTAAAAGAAATTATTCAAAATGCAGACAGCGATTATAGTCAGGCAGACTATATAAACGAACTGATAGAAAAATACAATATCGGCGCTAATATATCCAAAATAGCAAAAGACTACATACAAGACGCCCAAAAAAGCCTGAGTATCTTTGATAAATCGGATTATTTAGACGCCTTGCTGACTATTTCCGATTATGTCGTATACCGAAGCGTATAAATATTATCAATAAGTCTATGCTCCCTTAACTTATAGCACCTTTGGTGCGGGCTGTTTCCGTAGCTGCCGACCTTTAGGCCGGCCAGTCACCAGTAGGGGGCGGGTTTAAAAACCCGCGGCTACAAAAATGGGATTTCCTATACTATCCAGCTACTTAATAATGCCATGAAAGAGGCCGCCTATTATAGACCCGTTGCTGATAAAAGCGTAAAGTGTCTGCTGTGTCCGTGCGGATGTATTATTAAACCTGATAAAACAGGACGTTGCCTGGTTAGGAAAAATATCAACGAACGCCTGTTTGCTCTTACTTACGCCAAAGTAAGCTCAATTGCAAATGATCCGATAGAAAAAAAACCCCTTTACCATTTTTATCCCGGAAGTCATATCCTATCTTTAGGCTCCTATGGATGCAATCTTGCCTGCGGCTTTTGTCAAAACTGGTCAATCTCACAAATAAAATCCCCCACCCAAATATTATCTCCAACCCAAGCAGTAGAGCTGGCTAAAAAAAATGATTCTATTGGTATTGCATATACCTATAATGAACCATTTATCTGGTATGAATACGTTTTGGATACGGCAAAACTTGTACATCAGGCCGGGCTAAAAAATGTGTTAGTAACCAATGGGCAGGTAAACGAGGAACCGTTACTTGAGCTATTGCCCTATATTGATGCAATGAACATTGATCTTAAGTCGATTAATGATTCATTTTACAGGAATTATTGTTTGGGTAAACTAGAGCCGGTTAAACAGTGTATTCAATCGGCGTATAAAAAATGCCATATAGAGCTTACCAATCTGGTTATCCCGCAGCACAATGACAGCGGTGAGGATATTAACGGGCTTATTGACTGGGCAGCCGGATTATCAGCCGATATTCCCCTTCATTTTTCCCGTTATTTTCCGCAGCATAAATTTACCGCTCCGCCTACTTCAGTAAATACCTTGCAAAAAGCATATAATGCAGCGCGCAAAAAACTTAAATTCGTCTATTTGGGCAATATTTCAGGCGGGGAATACGGCGATACCAAATGTCCCTATTGTAATCATACAGTTATTGAGCGTAGGGGATATTATATTATTAAAAAATTATCGGCTTTAGGTAAATGCTCAAATTGCGGTAAGTTACTTCCAATTGTAATGGGTTAGCCCAAAGGTAGAAAGTCTTTGACTGGCCGTCATTCTGAGGCCAAAAGCCGAAGAATCTGCTCGCATATGTGTGTAGATTCTTCACTGCGCTTACGCTTCGTTCAGAATGACAGCTACCTCAACCCAACCTACTTAAAGTATATGCCCCATAAACAGCAATGTCCGGCTAAATATTTTGCTTTTAATTGTTATAATATAAGAATTAAAAGCAAAAGCCTAACCGGACATTGTTATTAGCCAAATTGGCCATGAGACCATTTTTTTTAAACGCCATATAAATTATGTGTCCCCCCGCAATGTAAGATACTTAATATTCCGAAACATCTGGCTTTATTTTTAATGTAATCCAAAAGTTGTCGCAAGGGCGTTGCGAGCCAGACCCAGCATGGATTTATTTGCAATGTTTACGATAGCCAGTTGGATAATCATATTGTTATGGATAATATTATAGCTTCCCGGTACCTGAGTGATAAGAAAAATACCGCTTGAATTATTAAAACCGCCCACAGAAGCCTGTATTTGAACGTCTCCACTCTGAATTGAACCGGATAGAATGGAATACTCAACTTGTGAAGGATCAGCAGGGTCATAATCCGGCGCATCTTCAGATTTTTTCCACCGGCTGTCAAAATACAGCGAAAAGTATATATCTGCAATATATCCGCCGCGCAGCTCACTCATTTCCTCGTCAGACACATGCTCTGCCTGTTCTACTACCCCTGTTAAGTCAACCAGATCATCTGATGATGCAAATGATGCGGGAATATTAACGCTTGCCAAAAGTATCAGCATAAATGAAAACATTGTTATTATAGCAATACTCATAGATTTATTTCTCATGAAGTTACCTCCCCCCTTTACCATTAACCCGAATAATTCGGGAGTTAATCTGATGCAATGGTTATCTCCTTGAAATTAGATGTTTTTTACGCACATAATTGCCGTGTCTCATAAAATATGCGGGTTAAAATTCTCCAGGGAAAACTATCATGTTTTTCATTCCCAGGTGATTAAAACTATTTATTCCCAGCTCAGAGAGCCTTACAATTTCATCTTTAGGCGCATCGGCAATTGCATCATGCAAATCAAGATACGAATCGCCTTTTTTCATATCCTGCCTTAATACTACGAATATAATACCATTCCATCCCTTAAGAAATTCTTTCTTTTTTAAAGCGATGTTTCCACGCATTGGATCGGCTAAGTAGATATTATTACCGTAGCTTCCTTTAATTACTACAAAGTGCTCATATCCTCCTGAATGTATCAGAGCGATTACAGGTACTTTCAGCTTATCAATTACCTTGTTATCCTGAAGCTTATATCCATTAGCCTTGTAATTTAGGCTTAGAGCATATTTTTTCAAGTCCAAAAAGGAAAATCCCATTTTTTTGATTTTTTCCGTATCTCCCTGTTTAAGCAAATAATTTATGATTTTCTGCTCATTTACATCTTCCCCGTAATAATACCGCAAAAGGGTGGCTAAAGAGGCTGCCCCACAGCTAAAATCTCTGCTTTGCTGTACTATATTTTTAAATTTAGCTACTTTAAGGCTTACTACTCTGCACCTTAAATTTATCCCGTTGGCGCCTTGGATATTAATCATTCCAGCGCTCACCGAGAGTGGAAATAAAAGAGTAATAATACAAATTAAAATTTTTATGTGTTGTTTCATGCGTTATCTCTCCCATTTAGAGGGGAGAATAAATTCTCCCCCTCTAAATGGTTGTTACAATCCTATCTACTACTTACTACTACTAATTAATGAATAAAAGAAATGCTAACTACATTGCTTTGATTGTTCATGTTACCGGCAGATTGATTTACACTGATGACGCCATGAGAGCCTTCAAAAGCATTATCATTTATAATGTAGTATTTGTAGGTACCAATCTCTTCAACAAAGTTATCTGCATTAACTTGACCTAAATCAGCCTCTGACAAAGCTACTACAGCTTCTCCAGCAGCGATAGCTACTGAATTATGCTGATTGTTCATATTGCCTGCGGCTTGATTCACGCTTAATACGCCGACTACGCCGCTAAAAGCGCTGTCTGTAATAACGTCTTTTACCGTAGTATTATAAATATAGGCTTCATTATCCTTGTTAACATCAACCTCGCCAACGCTGGAATGGGTTACGGCTGGACCGGCTCCCAAAACAACGGCTACAGCGGCTGCATTACCTTGATTGTTCATATTACCCGGCGCCTGATTGACTTGAATAATACCGGTAGCATTCTTAAAGGCATTATTACTGATCTTAGCCAAAGTTTCTAAACCGCCGCTACCGTCTTTGACAACAGAATTATCTTTGATTTCGGCATTTACCAAAGTATTTGCCTCTGCGGCTGCGTCTAGGTCTACATCAACCCTTACGTCAATGTCTACGTCTTTGGTGATAGTTACTGTTTCGGTTACGTCTACGGTTTTATCTTTCTCAATGTCAACATTTAGCTTTGTTTTACTGCCGGCATCAGCCGGTACGCTTAAAGCCATAAGCAACGCAATTGCTCCTAAACTGGCAATTATTTTTTTCATAGTTCAAATCCTCCGATTGAAACGTAAACATTTATTAATAAAGTACTGCTGACAGGCTCAAGGAATTGGCCTGATTGTTTATATTACCGGCAGCTTGATTAACGCCTACAACACCGGCAACATTTTCAAAAGCTTGGTTCGTGATAATATCACTTTTATTAACCCCGTATTCGCCGTATTCATCCACTGAATTCTCTTTATTTCTCTGACCCAGATCAACATCAGCTAAAGCCACGGCAGCCTCAAAACCCAAAGCGATTGCTTCGGTATTACCTTGATTATTCATATTGCCGGCAGCTTGATTAACATTTATAACACCGGCAGCCCACTGAAAGGCCTGGCCATTAATAAGGTCGTCTCTAAAAATAATATTCTGCATATCAACTGCATTCTCTTCAGCTTCTTGTACTACAGCCGCCTGAGAATGAGTTAATGCGCCGGAACCGGGAGTCGGCGGGTCTTGTGGGGGGTCTTCTTCAATAACATCTATGGCTACGCTTAAGACATTACCCTGATTGTTCATATTGCCTACTGATTGGTTTACATTAATCAAACCGCTGTCGCCTTTAAATGCGTTATCAGTGATTTTGTCTAACTTCTCAGCGCAATTTTCACAGCCGGAATTTTCCTCATTTTTCTGATTTAATGAGGCATCGGCTTCCGCTCCCTTGTCTAGGTCACGGTTTACTCTGACATCAATATCAACATTTTTAGTAATGTTTACAGTTTCGGTTACGTCTACGTCTTTGTCTTTTCTAATATCAACCTCAACCTTTACTCCGCTGTCATCGTCATGATCATCGTCGGCTCTAGCCGGCAGGCTGGAAGCCATCACTAAGGTTAATACTCCAAGGAATACAATAAACTTTTTCATGAAAAGTCCTCCTGTACTAAAATTTACTTTTTTACTTTTACTAGCCTGAAAAAATCCCATTATTTTTATTCTTCTCACCCCCTTTTAATAAAATATTTTACTGACCTTGTTCTAATACTAAGTTCCCCTCCTTTTATAAAAAAAATTACAAACGCAGGTTGGGTGAAAGTCAACCCAACAACGCTTTATACTAGTATTATTGCTTGTTGGGTCTCAACCTACTTACACTCTAATCCCCTAAAACTCCCCTAAAGCCTCAATTTATTCGGGTATAGACACACCACATCCCGATCCAGACGCACCTCACCCGAATAAAAAACACTATTCCTTTTGGCCGATTAGCCGCACATTTTGGTTTATAGATACCAAAACCTCAACTAATCAGTTAAATCTAATTTTGTTTGATTTGGAATATCTGCCATTAAGAAGAAGCAAGTTGTATGCCAACTTTACATAGGAAGGAAGTAATTTGTTAGAAGCTTTTTCCAGAATAGACATAATCTACAAGGCTTTTGCGGGAATTTAAATTTGTTTGAATAAATTTAACTCCCAACTGCCAGTTACCTGCATCAGGGATGCACCTTGTAATAACACCCTGAATATTAAGCGGTTTTTCGTTTTTTTTAAGTTGTAAGCATATGGAGAGTTGTTGCTTGGCGGGGGAAAGACGGTAATCCTTGGCGCTTGGTATTAACAATAATCCGCCTGCGCTTAAATCAGCGCTTATTCCTGTTTCAGTAGTATCAGGGGAATCCATCCAATTAAATGAGACGGTAAGGTTTTCTTTTTTACGCAGAAATTCTCGTTTTTCCAACCAGTTAGTATGATGTTTCAGCCTTTTTTATTTAATTGATGCTATGGCTTCGTTCTTGTTTTGACAGCTATAATTTAAGACATAAGGAGCGTGACAATTGAAAAACAAGCTCACATTGTGGTTTAGGTTTATCAGCCTGATATTAATACCTTTTTCGATTAATTTTGAAATCTCGATCATACCTAAACTGTCAATAGAATTAACCGGTTGCAGATCAATGATTAATTCAGTTATTTTTTCACTGTCTATTTTCTTGCAAAACTCACTGAAAGCCCTTGTTCTGTGCCCTATCAGGTCGGCATTGATCTTGATTGTCAGTATTTCCTCATCCCGGCTTTTGCTGATTAACATTGTCTTATTCTACTTTCGCCTTATATTAAAGGCAATTCTCATACCAAAGAGCTAAACCGCATGTTGCAGACTAAATCACGAGAAAACGAATCAGATAAACGATAATTTGCTAAAACGAGCAAACGCTTGTGCCAATTAAAATTGGCGTCACATTGCTGGCAGGGTGTAACCAATTGAAAACAAACGACAAGTTAAGCCAAGAAAAATTGTCCAGCCGGTTGCAATTAAAATGGTCACTTTCAATGTGAGATAAATTTCCTAAAAAAACAAGTAGTTACTGAATTACCATAAATGTAACTCCAGCTAATCGCCAAGTTTACTTGGCGATTCACTTCCGGCGGTCCAGATTGTACTTAATGATTTTCAGTCGTAGTGTCTCGCGGCTTAGCCCCAATTCACGGGCAACCTTGGTTTTGTTCCATTTGCTTTTATTTAACCGATTTACAATAATCCGGCTTTCCACGTCACTTACTACCGCTTGCACCATTTCCTTAAGACTCCGTCCTTCTATATTCTCCAGATTAATTTTATTCGTAATGGTATTTTTTAGGTTTTCAGATAAATTATCCAGACATATTTTGCTATTATTAAGCAGGATTGCTTTTTTGATTTCATTTTCCAGCTCACGAATATTTCCCGGCCAGTCATACTTTGTCATAGCCTCGCGAGCCTCATCCGTTATTTCAATTTTATGTGCATTACTAGACAGATAAGACAGGAAATACTTGCTTAACAATAAGATATCTTCCCTTCTTTCCCTTAATGGGGGCAGGTGAATTGTAATAACATTCAAGCGATAAAACAGATCGTCACGAAACTGACCGGTTTTACAAAGCTGCCTTAGATTTTTATTAGTGGCCGTTATAATTCTGGTATCTTTTATATGTACAATAGATTCTCCGCCTACTTTTCTGAATTCGCCTTCCTGTAATACGCGAAGCAGCTTTTTTTGCAATTCAGCGCTGATATCCCCGATCTCATCCAAAAAAATAGTTCCGCCGCAAGCCAGCTCAAATAGTCCCTTTTTATATTTATCCGCGCCGGTAAAGGCGCCTTTAGTATATCCGAAAAGCTCAGATTCCAGCAAAGTATCGCTTATAGCTGCACAATTTTCCGCTAAAAATACGTTGTCTTTACGCCTGCTGTGGAAATGTAGCGCTCTGGCTACCAGTTCCTTACCTGTTCCGCTTTCTCCCTGAATCAATACAGGTTCAGGGCTGTCCATCACCTTTTCCATTAAGGCGAATACTTTATGAACTTTATGGTTATTGGTAATAATTCCATATTTGGCGGGAAAAGAATAACCGGTCATTTTAAACTCCTAAAACTGCAATAAGACGGTGTACAAATAATTTATTTTTTGGATATCAGACTAAAATAACTCTACCCCAAAACCAGATAAATGCTAAAAGAGCAGATAAATACTTTTATATATTACAACAAGTTGTTTGTCAATACAAAATTGGGTAAATTAATGGAGATTTGAAAGGAAAGATACCCTAAGGGTTTGAATTAAAAGGCTATAAAAATGAAAAATTAGTTCTGTTGTGCGAGTATATAACCAATGTTGTTGACTTAAGGTTATACTATAATGAAAAGCTTTTTTTTAGCCTGTCATTCTGAGGCTGCAAGCCGAAGACTCTGCTCGCATACTCAGAGAGATTCTTCATTCCGCTTCGCTTAGAGGTTACGCACAGCCTCTTCATTCAGAATGACAGCCGACAAAACAGCGTTAACGGGACGCTACAGGCCGCATAACTCGCCATTATTATAGCGGTTAAGCTCTTGATACATCCATTCTATATCCTGCCAAATTGTAAAATCAACCGCTAACTGTTCGCCGATATACAGCGCAAGCCAGCTATCGGTTTGTCTTATAAGCTCTTTTATACACTCTGAATTATTGCCGGCGGCTATATTTAATTTAGTCAGCAACAAGGCTTTTAACATATCATATACTTTATCGTCTTTAATCCGGGCTTTGAGTATTTTAAGCGCCTTGCACTTGCTGTAAACCCTGCCGCCAATATATACTACCTGTAACGGCCATGCTTGGGGGTTGTTTTCCCAATATTCAAGTGTTTTTACGCCGGGGGATATGATCGCTTTATAACCAAAGTCAATGCTATCATTGTTTTCATCCGGTACAAGGACTGCTTGAGCTGAATTTGCAGTATCTATACCGTCATAATCAAAAGTTGATTCATATCCAGCCAATTGACCGCCGGCGCTAAAATTCTTTTTAGCTACTACAACATTATATTGCCCGGGCAGCAAATCATCGAAAAAATAAAAACCATGCGTATCGGTAATGGTCAGCGCCAATAAATTGCCGGATTCATCATATAATTCCACCAATACGCTACTTATGGGGGCTTCTCCCTGCTGCGGCTCATATATTCCGTTACCGTCGCTGTCAAGCCAAATAGTATTGCCTATATTGGCCATCTGCTCTACATCATCATCAGGCGAGACAACCATTTCTTGTAAATTATTTGCCACTCTAGCCGCATTGTTATAAAAACTGGAATCATTATCCAAAGAAAAATCTTCTGCGGACAGATAATCCTGATTAAAACAGTCGCCGGCTAAATAATCATAATCGGCTCTTTTAGCCTGAGCGGTTGATGCTTTTGTCGAGATAAAAATACAAATTAATACATTAAATAAAATTATAAACCTATTTTTCTTAAATAATCCTTTTACTTCTAACATCTTTATACTACACCTTCTTACTTTCTTTTTTGTTTATTCTTATGCAAAGTTATATGGATATCTATAACTAGCCAGTAGGGTCCGGTTAGGTTTTTGCATACCGGAAAAATCAATAATTTTGCCAAATTATCAAACAGGATATTCCTTATTCCCCCTCTCCCCTAGGGGAGAGGATCAAGGTGAGGGGGATTTTTTATTATTTCCCCCTCACTCTAACTCTCTCCCCAGAGGGGGGGAGAGAGGACAAGAAAAGCGTTTTGCGCTTTATGCAAAAACCTAACCGGACACTACTGATAACTAGCAGAATATTTCAGTAAAAGTTACACATTTAGCCGTCATTCTGAGGCCGGAGGCCGAAGCATCTCCCCCCGCAATAGCGATTAGATTCTTCGACCGAAGGCTCATGGCATTCTTTTTACTGAAAAACTCCACTAGTACATCGTTTTGTAAATAGTTTGGTTTATATTTGCTGTCACCCTAGAGCGAAGCGAAGGGTCTGCCCACGTAGGCTGTAGATTCTTCACTCCGCTCCGCTTCGAGGCTGTGTCGCAATTACCTTCGTTCAATTTTTACGTCTACAGGTGGTAGAGATGCAAGGTTTGACGTACAACATACGGTGCAAATCCCACCCGAAAAGTAGCTGCGACACAGCCTCTTCGTTCAGAATGACAAAAGGACACAGAATAAACCCAAAGACTTGCAAAACGCTGTACTAGTGTTATCGGATTCTCAAATCCGACAACAGATGTGTCGGCTTGAGACACCTCAAACATAACTTTAAAATTACTAAGGCTCGTTAAATTAACGCATTTATTTTTGACAATAAAATGCCAATAAACTATATTTGATGAGTCACTAATATGCTATAATAAAACAGATCAGCAACTATTTAAAAGGGGATGTGGAATTTAATCTTTTATTAAATTTTAAGGGTATATTTAACATATAACATAATAACTTGAGTTAGTCAAGTTGTTTTTACCCTGACTTAAATAACTCATGTTACGCAAAAAAAAAATTTTTACCGTAGAGTGGATTAAGGGGTCTTGTATAAAAGC
>JAJRXT010000058.1 GCA_024276125.1 bacterium | reverse complement strand
TCTTGCGGCGGACTAGACGAGCTTATCAAACGATTTCGAAAACACATATGGCGCTTCAATGCCGGTTGGATGATAAATCCACTTAAGCTAAATCTGAAAACTTACGCTGAATTGCTATAGTTATTTAAGCAACTATGCTTATGTTGTTAAAAAAAAACACTCGCGGGAGACTGTCTAGTTTATTCTTCTTCTTGTAAGTCTTTTTGCCATTTAGCTAATCTATTTAGCGCTTCAAGCGGGGTAATAGCGGATAAATCAATATTTTTTATTTGCTTTACTATCGTATCGGAAGGGGTAAGAAACAGGCTTAACTGTCTGTTATTTTTTTTCCGGCTGCGCCTTTTGGATTTACTTAATTTAGGTCTGCCGGTTTCATTTAATTCCTGCGACTCTAAATTACACAATATTTCTTTAGCGCGTTGTATAACCTCATTCGGCAGCCCTGCTAACTTAGCCACCTGAATACCGTAGCTGCGGCTGGCGCCGCCTTGAACCACTTTATATAAAAAAACGATCTGCTCATCCCATTCCTTTACGGCTGCATTATAGTTTTTTACGCCTTTTAAGGTTAAGCTTAAATCGGTTAATTCATGATAATGCGTAGCAAACAGGGTTTTTGCGCCGATATGTTTTTTATTATGAATATACTCAGCCACCGCCCAGGCAATGCTTAGCCCGTCATAGGTGCTGGTGCCGCGGCCTATTTCATCTAATATAATCAAACTGCGGTTAGTAGCGTTATTTAATATATTAGCCGTCTCACCCATTTCCACCATAAAGGTACTCTGCCCCTTAACCAGATTATCAGACGCCCCAACGCGGGTAAAAATACGGTCTACCACCCCCAGCCTAGCCGATTCAGCCGGTATAAAACTGCCCATTTGCGCCATTAGGATAATTTGGGCGACTTGTCTGATATAGGTGGACTTACCGGCCATATTGGGGCCTGTAATAATTAATAACTGGTCTTTATTATTATCCAGATAAGTATCATTGGCTATAAATGTATTATCCACTGACAGACGCTCTATTACCGGATGCCGCCCTTCTGTGATTTTTATAATACTACCCGCATCCATAACCGGACGCACATAGCCGGACTTATGCGCAAGCTCCGCTAAGCAGGCCAGGCAATCCAATATAGCCAACGCATGCGCGCAGGATTGAATACGCTCACTTTGAGCGGCAACTTGATTGCGTATATCGCAAAATAACTCAAATTCAAGCTCGCAAATACGCTCTTGCGCGCCCAGTACCTTTTCCTCGTATTCTTTTAATTCAGGCGTGATAAAACGCTCGCTGTTTACCAAGGTCTGTTTGCGGATATAATCATCAGGCGCCGAATCTAAATTGGCTTTGGTAATCTCAATATAATAACCGAATACTTTATTATATCTTACTTTTAAAGAAGATATACCCGTACGCTTGCGTTCTTGTAATTCAAGCCGGGCTATCCAGCTTTTACCGTCGCTGCGGATGTTTCTTAGCTCATCTAATTCGCGGTTATATCCCGTTTTAATTAATCCGCCTTCTTTTAAGGTAAGCGGCGGATTATCGGCTATTGCCTGCCCTGTCAATGCGACTATATCGGATAAATCATCACATTCTTTTAGCGTATTTATGATTAAATTACACTTGCATTCTAATAAGGTTTTTTTTATATCCGGTATTAAGGCCAGCGAGGCGCCCAAAGACAGCATATCGCGCGCATTGGCCGTACCTATGGATATACGGCTTATAAGCCGCTGTAGATCATGTATGCCTTCCAGCTTATCCCGCAGGCTGCGACGCATAAACCCATTATTATACAATTCCTCCACCGCCTCATGACGGGATATAATATCATCCAGCTTTAATAACGGATGAAGCAGCCAATTTTTTAATCTACGCGCGCCCATTGCGGTAACAGTATGATCCATTACACCCAGCAGGGAATTCTTACGCTCTTTAGTCCAAGCGCTGCATGTAAGCTCCAAATTAGCCAAAGTAGCGGCATCCAGCAGCATATAATCGTCTAAATGATATATACGCAGCCGGTGTATATGCTCCAGCGAGGCCTTCTGAGTATCTTGCGCATAATAAAGAGCGGCTCCGGCAGCGCAGGTTGCCAGAGGTAAGCCTTCTGCGCCGAATCCCTCCAAATTAAGCGTATTTAAGCGCTCTGTAACCAGACCATAGGCTTGATTATATTCAAATATCCAATCATCTAATAAATTAATCTGCGCGGAACACAGCCGTTTTATGGACTCTAGGAAACCATTATCGGAAGCCAATTTTTTGGGCAGTAGAATCTCTTTAGGCTCTAGGCGGGTAAGTTCGTTTTGCAGCTTATGGTTATTATTATCAGTAAATTCGCAAGCGGAGAATTCAGCGGTTGATATATCCAAAAATGCCGCCCCTATGCGCTCTTTATCCGAAAATATTGCCATTAGGTAATTATTCTGCTTACCTGAAAGCAAATTATCCTCAAGCAGAGTGCCGGGGGTAATCACGCGTACTACATCGCGCTTTACCAAACCTTTAGCCAATTTTGGGTCTTCTATTTGCTCGCAAATCGCCACTTTGTGTCCTTTGACAATCAGCTTTGCCAGATAGTTATCTAAGGCATGATAAGGAATACCGCAAAGCGGAATGGCATTCGGGTTTTTACGGTCTCTTGATGTCAGGGCTACGCCCAATATTTTGGAGGCCACCACCGCATCCTCGCCGAACATTTCATAAAAATCTCCCATCCGAAAAAATAGCAGAGAATCGGGGTGTTTTTTCTTTAACCCCAGATACTGTCTCATCATAGGAGTCGTAGAGATTGTTTTTGGTTTGAATTTTTTTTTATCGGATTTAGCCATAATTTTAAAACTAATTCTATACCTGTCATTCTGAACGCAACGAAGTGGAGTGAAGAATCTGCCCGCGTATGCTTACAGATTCTTCGGCCTCCGGCCTCAGAATGACAGGCTAATAAGAGCTATCAATGTTGGCATGGGACATACCTAAACATACCTTGCGATATATATCCAGAATATAAGGTTTAATTTTTACGCAGGCGGGCGATAAAAAAACCGTCCCCCTCCCAGCGATGCGGCAACAGCTTAAAACAGCCGTCTTCAACCACATGCGGCCTAAATTCAATCGGTAAAAAGGATAGGGAATCCAGCTTAAATTCTGGATTTTTTTCTAACAAGAATTTGATTACATTTTCATTTTCTTCCGGCTCAAAACTACAGGTACTATAGACTAATACACCGCTTGGCTTTAAGTATTTTATTGCCTGAGCTAATATACGTTTTTGCAATTTGGCCAAACGCCTAATATCAGTTTTATCCAGATGCCAGCGGCATTCTGGATAACGCCCCAGCACGCCTAAAGACGAACAGGGCGCATCAACCAATATACGGTCAAAAAATTCACCTTGTATGCCTAAATTACCTGAAGCATCCATAAGCGCCGGTCTTACTATATCAATATCCCAGCGGGATAGATTCTGCTTTAATTGTCTAAGTTTGGCCAAATTATTATCTACAGATAATATATAACCCTTATTCTGCATTAGCGCCGCTATATGCGAGGTCTTCACCCAGCGGCCTGCCGCAATATCCAAAATTTTTTCATTTGGCTTCGGATTAAGCGCCTTTACTGCCAAAGCGGAGGCTAAGCTTTCCGTCTCCGCCAACCCGCTGCGGTAAGCCTCGCTATGGGTTAGGCGCTGCCCGCTTTTAATATACAGCATATCAGGAAACAAGGGAACTTTTTGCGCAATAATATCATCTTTTTCTAAGCTGGCTATAGTCTCATCCAAACCAGCCCTTAGGCTGTTTACCCTAACCGTATTTATCGGCGGGATATTATCAGCTAAACAAAGCGTTATTGTCTCATCAATTCCGAACTGCTTTATCCAGCGCTTTATAAGCCAGCTAGGATGTGAATATTTAAACGCAAGATAATCAATTGACGATTTATCCTTAAAAATTGGTTCCGCCGAATCCTTTGATCTGCCGATTTGTCTTAATATGGCATTTACGAATCCGGCTAATTTATAAGGGGCTAATTTTACCGATTCATTCACCGCCGCATAATCGGATATCCCGTCTAATTTTAATAATTGATACGCCCCCAGCCGTAGTATATTTCTTACTGAAACATTGACTTTACTCCACGAACAATGAATATACTTACGTATAATTCCGTCCAGCCAGTTACGCTGCCGCAGCACGCCGTATACCAA
Source organism: bacterium (assembly GCA_024276125.1). Taxonomy (GTDB): domain Bacteria; phylum SZUA-182; class SZUA-182; order SZUA-191; family JAJRXT01; genus JAJRXT01. Next base: position 17,002 of record JAJRXT010000058.1, on the reverse strand, counting down.
TTCGGTAATAAGAGCGCGGTCGCGAATAGATAAGCTATGCTTATTAAATGCGCTCTCTAATAAGCGGTTTGCATATGACTTTTGCGTCTCTACGCTATAGAGTACATCATAGGCTATGTATCTGCTGGATATTGCACTGGAGTTATTGAACATATGTATATATTGGGATTGTAAGGATTAAGCAAATGGCTGGCTAACCTGAGCTTAACATAAAAAACATTGGTTTCGCTAAACTGTAGCGGCGGCATGGGTCCGTGACCCTGTCCCCACCCGCTATTTGGGCAATGTTGTTAACTGAAGGATTTTAGGTTAGGTAAAAAAATATACCGCTGCTGTAGGGTGGATTAAGGGGTCTTATATAATGGATATAAATCACAAATTAAAGAGTTTGGCGCTATATATTGATTACCCCGAATCCACCGCACTTGCAATTAATGATAAAATAAAATGGTTGTTGTGTTAACTCCGAAAATAAAGCCATTTAAGTTTATTAACCGTCATTCTGAACGAAACGAAGTGGAGTGAAGAATCTACTTGCATATGCGAGCAGATTCTTCGGCCTCCGGCCTCAGAATGACAGAATATAATCTTTTTCGCAAGAGAACTAAAGTAGCCATTTAAAATAATGATGGCGGAACCGCAACTATCAAAAAAACGTAGACTTAATTCCAATATGAGCTTGTTCCACCCTACATTTTTAAATTCCGGCATCTTAAGTCAACAGCATTGCGCAATAGCGGGCGGGGACAAGCCGTAAGCCCCTATAGTAAATTCTATGTTTCGGGATGAAACATCCCGAAACATACTGTTGTAAGTTTGACACCCGACTAAAATGCCGCCGCTTGTTCTTTCAGCTTTTTTACGCGTTCTGCAACAGGCGGATGCGTGGAAAACAAACCGGCTATCCCGCCGCCGGTCAGGGGATTTAGAATAAACATATGCGCGGTAGCCGGAGTGGCTTTGCGCATAGGAATACGGCGGCTGTAATTCTCTAAACTCTCCAGCGCATTAGCCAAAGACAGCGGTCTAGCCGAAATACCCGCCCCGTCTGCATCCGCCTTATACTCGCGCGAGCGCGATATCGCCATTTGAATAAGCATAGCCGCAAGCGTAGCTAATATCATCATAGCGATAAGCCCGATTATTCCGCCTCCGTCATCGTCATCCCTGCCTAGCCCGCCAAAAAAAGCGGCAAAACGCGCAAAACTAGCCAGCATTGTAATAGCGCCGGCAAGGGTTGCGGCTATTGTACCGATCAGGATATCGCGGTTTTTTACATGCGCTAACTCATGACTTATAACGCCTTCTAACTCATCATGACTTAACAACTGCAATATACCGGTAGTAACCGCAACAGCGGCATGCTGAGGGTCGCGGCCGGTAGCAAAAGCATTGGGCGTCTCCTGCGGAATAACATATAATTTAGGCATAGGCAGCTGCGCCCGCTGCGATAGTCCTTGCACCATTTGGAATAATTCCGGCATCTCGCGCTGTTCTATAGGCCGCGCCCGATACATTTTAAGTACGATTTTATCGCTAAACCAGTAACTGCCGCCGTTCATGATTAAGGCCAACATAAAGGCGAACATAGCGCCGCCCTGTACGCCGATAGAACTACCTGCCAGAACTAGCAGTATAGACAATAAGGCCATAAGACCAAATGTTTTAGCTTGATTCATAATAATACCTCTTTTTTTTACTTATTTTTATCTTATATCTTTTGGTATGTCCCATGCCGGAACACATCTGTACTTAATTGTTCACTGCTAGGTGTTTCGGGGTGAGACATCCCGAAACATAAATTTAAGAGAACCGTCATTCTGAGACCGTAGGTCGAAGAATCTCCCCGCATATGAATGCAGATTCTTCGGTCAGCTTCGCTTCCCTCAGAATGACAAATGCCTTATTAATCTGTGCGTTCACCCCTTATGCCGCTTGTCTTTTTATAAGGCGAATAAGCCTTTGTTTTGGATTACCTGTTTTTTTATGCGTTACAAAATGTTTGATTGTTTTTTCCAGTTTATCCAAAGTGGCGCTGGTATTAACACAAGGCCCATGCGGACGTAAATTTAAAATCGCATATACCGGCAGGGGATAACAATCCCCTATACCGTCTACCAGCTCGCGTTCGCAGGCTACAGCCACCACCGCCTGCGGCCTTTTCTGCTTTATAATCCTGCGGGCAAGCGTTCCGCCGGTAACTATAAACGCCTTAACCTCATATTGATTACAAATATCTATTATACTGCCCACCTGACAATTACCGCAATGACGGCAAGCTGAAATATCACCGCTGATCCTTACCCTGCAATTATTGTTTTGCATACATTGCGGTAATAATATCATTAGCTTATCAGGATGCAGTCCAAAGGGTTTTACACTGATTAAATAATTATTTAATTCAATAAATGACTGCTGTAATTCCTCTTTAGTCAAACTAAAAAACTTTCTGGCAAGCAGAGTAAGCGGAGCGGAAATGGTCATCGGCAGACAAATTTTTAATACCATTTTCCGCAGACGCTGTGAAGCCAGAATCTCTCGTTCAAAGATAATTGTACGTATAATAAGAAAAAAACCCACAATAACTAGAGAGTGGAATATGATAAAAAATACTCCTACAACCAGCGGTAATTTTTCATGAACAGCATATAAACCCGGATTACCGATATACCAAAAAACATAGGTGGTCAAAAGCCAAAGCGCCCAATTAGCTGCCATAAAGGTTAAAAAGGTTCTCTTGGGATATACTATGTCAGATTTATTCATATTACTCATCATATTTGTTCGGCTGAGTGGTGTGCAGTCTTACCTAACTTGATAGTATAGGAAAAGCCAGTTTTTTTGTAGACGCGGATTTTTAAACCCGCCCCTGTTGGCTGTATGCCGGTTAATCGTTCATAATGACAGCGGGCCGGCTTAAAAGCCGGCGGCTACAGGAAGGCAATTGGATTTACTATACTTATCAGGTAAACACCTTTCCAATTAATGACTGCCGCAGGCCGGCTATATATTGCCCCACCTGCATTTTTTTTCTATTCTCAGGCTGCAATAGTTTGATTTTTAAGAATCCATCGCCAGTTGCCACAATCATATGCGGATTATCCTGCAATATTTCACCCGCCCTAGCGGATATACTATTTTGTCCGTCGGCTGCTTCAGCCTCAAACAATTTTATTCTTTTACCCTCTAAATAAGTATACGCTCCAGGCCGGGGATTAACCCCCCGAATCCGCCGTTGTATGTCAAGCGCTCTATCCTGCCAGTCAATCAGACCGTCTTGTTTTTTTAATCTTGGCGCATAACTTACCAATTTTTCATTCTGTACTTGCGGGATAATCCTGCCCTGTTTAATTTCCGCTAATGTTTGCACTAGGAGTTGCGCTCCCTGTTGAGAAAGTCTATCATGCAGAGTACCCGCCGTATCATAGTCATAAATAGGAATTTCAGCCTGTGCTAGAATATCGCCAGTATCAAGCCCCTTATCCATCTGCATAATTGTTATACCGGTTGTTTCTTCTCCATTTATTATAGCCCAATTAATGGGAGCGGCGCCGCGGTATTTGGGTAATAAGGAAGCATGAATATTTATAGCCCCATATTCGGGCAGGCTCAATAATTCAGGCGGTATCATCTGACCGTAGGCCGCCACCGCTAAACAATCCGGCCTTAATGCTCTTATTTGATCTAATATATCGCTTATACGTTCCGGCTGTAAAACCGGTATTCCCGATGCTATGGCCGCTGTTTTAACCGGAGTAAAAACCGCCTTTTTTCCGCGTCCTTTGGGTCTGTCCGGCTGGGTGATTACTGCGGGTATGCTATGTGATGAGGCTGACAGGGCATTTAGCGTCGGCAGGGCAAAATCAGGTGTACCAGCGAAGATTATACGCATATTTCCCCCTGTTAAGAGGCTGAATTATTGTGTTTAGCGCGCTTTATCAATCGTCTTTTAATAAGGTCTCTTTTTATTCTGCTTAAGCGTTCAAAAAACAAAAGACCGTTTAAATGGTCAATTTCATGTTGCAATATACGGGCAATAATACCTTCGGCTTCCATCTCTCGCTGTATCGCCTGTTTGTCATGATAACTTACCTTAATTTTTAAAGCGCGCCTAACTTTGGCTTTATAATCCGCTACGCTTAAGCATCCTTCTTCAGCCAATTCTTCGCCTTCGGCCATAATTATCTGCGGATTGATAAGCTCTATAAATTGTTCAGGTTTTTCTTGACCCGACATACCGATAATAATAATCCGCCTGGAAGTACCCGTCTGCGGAGCCGCCAGACCTACGCCTTTAGCGGCACACATAGTCTCTCCCATATCTTCTATTAATTTTTCTACCTCAAGATCAATATGTTCTACCGGTACTGCATTTTTTTTCAAAACATGGTCAGGATATTGACGTATGGGCAGTATAGCCATATCTTTTCTCTCCGTTTAACTCATTTTTTATTATCCTGCAACCGCCTACCTTTAGGCCGGCGGGGAAGGCTGGTTTAAAAACCAGCCCCTACAAAATGAGATATCTATGTTTCGGGGTGTCCCACCCCAAAACTAATTGTTCACTGCTAAGTGTGTTTCGGGATGAGACATCCCGAAACATAGACAGCCTAACAAGCGTCGGATTTGAGAATCCAACGCCACATAATTATTTCATAAACCACCTGCCACATTCAATTATTATCATAATAAATTGACAGGGTCAACGTCTATTTCCAAACTTACCCCTTTAAATACCTGCTCCTTCGATAAAATATTTATAACATTTTCCAAAGCGGAATGCAACCTTGCAAGCTGTTGACCCTTTATAATCAACTGCCAGCGATAGTTACCCTTAATTTTGGAAATGCTGGCCGGCGCAGGTCCCAAAAGCTTCATCCGGTGATTAAGATAGGGCTTTAATTTAGTTACCAAAAAATAAGCAGCCCGCCCTACCTGCGATTCATTTTTACCTTGCAGCATAAAACCGATTAACTCCGCAGCCGGCGGATAATATAAGCGCCGACGATATATTATCTCCTGTCGATAAAAGCTTTCATAATCCTGTTTACCGGCGGTCTTTATACTATAGTGCGCAGGATTGTAGGTTTGAATAAGTACCTCACCGGAAATATCGCCTCTTCCCGCGCGTCCTGCAACCTGGGTCAATATCTGAAACGTCTGCTCAGCCGCCCTGAAATCAGGCATACCCAAAGAAAAATCAGCGCACAGTACCCCCACTAAAGTTATACCGGGTAAGTCAAATCCCTTGGTAATCATCTTAGTGCCGATAATAATATCTATTTCCCTGTTTTGCAATTGCTTGAATAAACGCCAGTGCGCCCCCTTGCGGCCGGTGGTGTCACGGTCCATTCTGGCTATACGCGCTTTAGGGAACAGGCTTATTAATTGCTCTTCCAGCCTTTGCGTGCCCAGCCCCAAATACTCGAATTTTTCACTTTTACAAGTTGAACAAAACTTAGGCGGTATAATGGCATAATTACAATAATGACAGCGTGCTTTCCCGTTTTTATGAAATGTAAGCGAAACGCTGCATTGCGGACAATACAGCATTTGACCGCAATCAGTGCATATAATAAATGGATTATATCCCCGCCGATTTAGAAATAACAGGCTCTGTTCGCCCAATACCAAACGCAGTCTTATAGCTTCTTTTAATTGGGCGGATAGGGCTTTCTTATCTACTTGATGCCGCATATCTATAATTTTGACTTCAGGCAGGCAGGCGGCGCCTATACGTTTGGTTAAATTAGCTAAATAATATTTATTTGTTTTGCACTTATAATATGATTCCAAGCTGGGAGTAGCCGAACCCAATATTGCTACAGCCCGCTCAAATTTAGCGCGCATAACAGCGACGGCGACGGCATGATAGTGCGGCCTGTTGTCCTGTTTGTATGATGTTTCATGTTCTTCATCCACCACGATTAGACCAACGTCTTTTAAGGGAGCAAATATGGCGGAACGGGCGCCGATAGCAATTTTGGCCTCGCCGGAATACAAACGATGCCACTGGTCAAAACGCTCGCCTGCTGATAATTGGCTGTGCAATAGAGCGACTTTGTCGCCGAAACGCCCGTAAAAACGCTCCCAGGTCTGAGCGGTCAGCGATATTTCAGGAATTAGTACAATAGCACTGCGTCCCAGCGTCAGACATTTTTCTATAGCTTGTAAGTAAACCTCGGTTTTACCGCTGCCGGTTACTCCATGTAGCAGTATGGTTAAGTGTTTTTTATTGATTAGTCTTTCGGCGGTCAAATCCACCACCGCCTGCTGCTGCGGCAATAAGCTTTTGGGAGCTGCTGCGGGTATTTCTGCCTTAGGCAGGGAAAAACGTGAAACCTTATGGTAACTAAACTTTATTATTCCCTTGTCAATCAGTGAATTAATACACGAAGCGGCAATGTTCATACTCTTTAGCTGCGCAGCCGTTATACTGCCGCCGGTCTCAATTAAAGTTGAAAGCACAAGCGCCTGTTTGGGCGCTTTTTTTTTAATATCCTCCATTATACTTTCTATCTGCTCTATCGGTATTGCCGGTTCAATTTTTTTGCGCATAAGCGGCTTTACTTTGGGAGTAGATATTTTATTTTCTATAGTCAGTAACCCGTTACTTTTAAGCTCATTTAATTCATTCCTTAAATCGGTTTTATTTAATCTTTTTTTCAATTGACTTACAGATAAAGTTTTATTCTGTAGTAATAAGCTGATAATTTCACCATTAATACCATCAGGCATATCAGTTTTTGTCAATATCTTAGCCGAATCGGTAATTATAACCCTTTGCCAACTTTGTATATCAATACCTTTAGGCAACATACCGGCCAAGCATATTCCCAAGGGACATATATAATACTTGGATATCCAGCGGGCAAGCTGCATAACCTGAGGCGTAATTAAAGGCTCGTCATCCAATATATCCAGTATACTTTTTATGCTGGAGAACTCTTTGCTGCAATTAGCTGATAGAGCCGCCACATATCCGGTGAGCTTACGAACGCCAAAAGGCGCTAAAACACGCTGCCCCACTTTGATTTTTGGCTGAAGATTATCAGGAATACGATAATAAAACAGCTTATCAAGCGGTAGATTAAAGGCGATTTGTACATATTTATAAACTGGCGGCATATTATGGATAGCTTAATTCGGTTAGTTTTTCATTGAAGGTACAATATTTATTTTAGTATACACGAGCGGGCTAGGCGATTTCAAGGGTTTAGAATCAGAATACATTACCCGAAAATGATAGGTACACCCTAAAACAATTTTCATTTGTTCTTCATCTTATTATAAACCCTCTAATACATATACCATAATTCCTTATTTATCAATAAAATATGTTTTTTATCCTGATATAGAGAATCTACAGTGGTTGGCATATAAGTTGCTTTAATATAATGCGTGACCTTACCGTACTGCTGTAGCCGCCTGATACTACCAATAAGGATTTCACGATTGAAATTTTATGATATTTAAATATTTTTTTTGACCGAAGTGCAAGGGGAAAAAAGAATGCTCAAAGAATCAAATGGATTCACTTTAGTAGAATTAATCATAACAGTAGTAGTAATGTCCATATTAGCCGCCGTAGCCTATCCCAGCTATGTGCGCTTTGTAAAAAGCGGGCAGGCCGAACAGGCCAGAGCAGTAATAAACGCCTTGGTTTCCGCCGAGAAGATAGCCCGCGAAAGAGGGGGATCATGCGTAGCCGGAACCCCTGCCGGCTGGGTTAGTATAAGCACCGGCGACGGCATTTATACTGTAGACAGTGAACGTATTGACACGGGTGAGGCGCCTGATTTTGAGTTTAGAATAACTAATGTAGCCGCAGACAGCTGCCGGGTTACCGCCCGGGGGACGGGCGGACTGTTTACTAGCGCCGATACATTGGTATGCGATTATGATGCCACGGCCAATCCACGACAAGCTTGGAGCGGAAATATAAATGACTATATATAAAAACCAATCAAATAATATTCTGCGAATAATAAAAAATAACAGCGGATTCTCTTTGGTCGAACTCTTGGTTTCCGCTGTTATGTTCAGCCTGGTAGCTCTGGCTATAGGTTATTCTCTAATCAGCGCCAGAAGCCTGACTTCCGGCAGCGGCGATCGCAGGCAGGCCCTTGTTTTAGCCCAGCAGCGCATAGAAGACCTAAGGACGGAAGAATTTGACGCCCTTGCACTTATAGTGGATAACCCGACCGATGAAAATACGGTAAACGGTTATCCTGATTATCGCAGAACAACACAAGTAATATACGTAGAAGACAATAGTTTTTCTACTCAAGCCGCGGGAGTAACAAACAGCTTAAGAATTACTGTAGAGATAACCCCTACTTTTGGTTCTGGACAAACATTTAGCAATGTTCAACTTTATACTGTAATGGCTCGTTAATATATGAATTTAATGTACCCTTTTCCCGCTGGATAAAGGACGGAGGCAGGCTGTCATTCTGAACACAGCAACGCGGAGTGAAGAATCAGCTCACGTATAGCGAATAGATTCTTCGGCCAAAGGCCTCAGAATGACAGCCGTACAACATTGAGGAAAGAGAATCCCGCACCAAAAGGTGTACTAACTTTTTAAAGAATAAAATTATGAAAATAATAAAAAGTATAACCGGTTTTTTCAAGAATAAAAAAGGGATGACCCTGATTGAACTTCTAATCGGTCTGATTATCACTACAGTTTTTACCTTGGGTTTTTATGTGTTGGGGCATAATTATGGAAATGCCGCTCAATCAGGCATGGCGCGTACCCAATTGCAGCGCGAAGGTTCCTTGATCGTAGAAGATATGGTAAAAGATATCCGCGAGGCATCAGGTATTACCATAAACAATGTTGAAGGCGGGGTTAACAATTATATACAAATAATTTCTCCCGTTAGCGGCACCACACTTTACTGGTCTGTAGATAATGTACCTGATGCCGGACATACAGAAGGGGAGTTCTACAAAAATGCAGGGGGAGGAGACGAGTTATTGTTAGGAGATTACAATATCGGCGGCATTAGTTTAAATGTGGCCAACATGACCTTTACCGACGACATGGTAAGCAATTTGGTTACCATTGATCTCGATTTACAATTAGTAAGAACCTTCCCGGATGGCGCTACTACCACCTTGGAAGTAGTATCCTTTAACGGCTCATCAGAGCCAAGAAACAGATAGTAAATAACGTGAATTCAACATAAGGATATTAACATGTTTTACATATCAATTAATTGATGCGAATTTGTTGTAGGGGCGGGGCGCATCCCGATGCTGTTGACTTAAGAGAACAGTCATTCTGAAACTAATTGCTCACCGCTAAGTGTTTCGGCTTTAAGACATCCCGAAACATAACTTATCCCCTCCCGAGCCAGCGCAATGCTGTTGACTTTAAGGACTTCTTATGCTGAAAAAGCTTCCTTAATCTGTCATTCTGAGGCTTTATAAGCTGAAGAATCTAATTAGATACTTCACTGCGCTTTGCTTCATTTAAGTAATGACAGCTGCCTTAAGTCAGCAACATTGCGAATCAGCGGGCGGGGACAAGTTGCCGCCCCTACAGTTCAATGAAAAAAGCGAGGTATTGTGTATGACTTAAAAAAAAACGATGAATGCTATTAAAAACAAAAGAAAAAAATCAGAAAAGAAAGTGAGGTGATATTTTTATGTTAAAAAAAATATGTTCAATGTTCATTAAAAACCAAAAGGGAGCGGCGCTCTTAACCGCCTTAGTGGTTTCGGCTATGCTGGCTTCAGGAGCGGCTCTATTGTTTTCCTCAAGCGCTCAGGAAGCCGGTCAGGTACGAGCCCAAGAAAACAATGTCCAGTCTTTTTTTGCGGCTGAAATGGGCGTGGAATATGCCAAAAACACCCTGCGCAATGGGAATAATTGGTATACCTGGGCGGATCAGCCGCCGGTTGAACCCTCTCAAACCTTCACCTTACCCAATGGAAAGGCAGCAAATTTTGATGTAACCTTTGAATATGACGCCGCCGGCAGCTGGCTGGTGGTTGCAGGCACCTATGCCGGTGAGACCCGTACATTACAATTGCTGGTAGACAGTGTGTATGACCCTGCCTTTGCCAAAGCGCTTTGTGCCTGCGGTATTGAAGAAGAAGACGACGACGATCATGATGACGACCACGACGATGATGATGAAGAGCAGATTACCATGTGCCATATTCCACCCGGAAATCCAGATGCACAACATACTATTACAATCGGAGCATCCGCTGTAGTAGCTCACCTAAATCATGGCGATTATATCGGCGCCTGCGTAGAAGATGACGACCACGATGATGACCACGATGACGACCATGATGACGACCACGATGATGACCATGATGATGACCATGATGATGACCATGATGATGACCATGACGGTGACTCTTGCTCTTGTGGCGGCGGTTGTATGTGCGGCGGTATGAGCATGGGCGGCGGCCACGGCGGCGGTGGCGGCGGTTGTATGTGCGGCGGCGACCATGATGACGACCATGATGACGACCATGACGGCGACCATGATCAAGATGACCACGATGACGACCATGACGATGATCACGATCAAGACGACCATGATGATGATGACGATGAGGAAGAGCAAATCACTATCTGCCACATTCCACCCGGAAATCCAGATGCACAACATACAATTACAATCGGAGTATCTGCATTAGAGGCGCACTTGGCTCACGGCGACTCTGTCGGTACTTGCACGGAAGACGACGATGATGATGATGATAATCCTTTTATCTTTGTCAAAAATAACGGCAGTCTGCTGACAGACAGCTACAACTCACAAGATGGTACTTATGATTCTCAAACTCCCGGACAAGAAGGAAACGTAGCCAGTGAAGGCGGAATAGAGTTTGGCTCATCAACTATAAACGGCGAGGTAAAGTCTATATCAGATATTACCGGCGCCAGCGGTACAACTATAAATGGAGACGCGCAATCAACGACTACCATAGCCGAGGATATCGTTGTTAACGGTATTAAGAGCGAATGGGTGGCTTTTACTAAACCGGTATGTACCTGCGATATTGACCTTGCTACAGTTATGGCTGAAGCTAAATTAAATAACAACAACGATCAGATTCCCACTTGGGCGTTAGGAGACGAAGACGGCAATCCCGAAGCCAGTGAAGGTCAATACGAACTGGAATTAAAAGAGAATGAAAGCGTGACCTTGAGTACTGGTAAATATTATCTGGAAGAACTGGACTTGGCAGATAATTCTCAGCTAATTATTAACGGTGAAGTGATTTTATACTTAAATAATGATGTTTACCTGGAATTAAAAGGCACTGCCATGATAAACAGCGATGATCATGCCTCCAATCTGCGGATTTATGTTTATAATGAAACCGAACCTGGTTTTGTGGACATTAAAAACGCCGCCAGTCTGGCAGCGGCTATCTATGCTCCAAACGCTAAAGTGGTATTTGAAGATAATGCTCAGCTCTACGGAGCGCTTACCGGTGGAATGATAGAAATGGAAGGTAATCCTGCAATACACTTTGATGTGGATATCTTGAACAAGATAAATGACGTACCAACTCAAGACGTAGAAATGGAAGTGTTGCAATGGCATGAATGCCCTAAGGGCGGCTGTGGCACTTATTAAAAAAACAAGTAACCTTTAACCCGATTTTCCCCTCACCCTACCTTCTTCTTAATTAAGGAGAGGGATTAGGGTTCGAGGGGGAAATTATTTTTAGCCCGCATTTTTCGGAAAGTATACCCAGTAAGTATTCAATTAGGACGCGGGTTTTCTGCTCCAAACATTCTCCTTCTTAAGATTAGAAATTTTAACTCCGTTTTAAAATGATGCCGTTTCTTTGATATCCAAATCATTGACTCAAGACCTTACCCTTATTTTTTTGCAGTTACGGGTTTTTAAACCCGCTTTCACGGCTGATCTCTACAATAGCCCAGTACCTGCTGTGCGTTATTTTTTGTGTTCTTGTGTCTTTTGGTGGGGGTCAAATTCTCAAATCTGCCCCCCCCAAAGCCTAGTTGTCGGATTTGAGAATCCGACAACATAAGTCATAGATATTTATATAATTATACTTATAATGTAATGAAAAAGCCGGCGGGAAATATTCCCGTCTTTTGCTTTACCCAATAAGCTAAAGACGGATTTGTTATAATTTTATATAGATTATCTTAAATTTTTAGACATTTTTTTGTTGACAAAAAATTGATTTATGTATAACTTAAAGGGGTAATTTACAGCTTATAAGTCAACTTATTCTGTTAATTGATTTTTACTGTAAAAAGAAAATAATATATAAGGATGCCTAAACGTATAGCATTTTCGGTGCAGGCTATCCTTTTTGTAGACGCCGACCTTTAGGCCGGCCATGGAGCGGGTTTAAAAACCCGCATTTACAAAGGGATAAAATTGGATTTCCTATACAATTAAATTAAAGCAACCCCTATCAACAATACACATCAAATTTTCATCTTACTCTAACCTCATTTTACCCGATTAACCGAATAAGTCGGGCAGTATTCCAAATAAAAACAAAAGATAAAACCAAACCATAGAGTTAACTTGTGGAAGTTCTCATGTTGATATTGTCAATAATGAACATATTGCATCTTTGTTGCAGACTTGTGGTGTTGGATTCTCAAATCTGACTCCAACTCAAAATTGTCCGGTCTTGAGGATACGACAGCAAAAAAACATGGAAGGCTTGCCGTAGATATGTTACTCTTGTTTCTTGGCTTTTGGACAAGCTAAATGTCGAATATAAATTTGTAGGCAAAAAACAGACTTGCAAAATTGTACACCTTTAATTAACGAGGATTTTATACTCTCAAAAAATCAAACTTCCGTTTTTCATAGGGCGGGATATTGATGTTTTTTTTTATTGGGGATATTCCGATGCACGTACTCTATATTAAAATAATAATAATAATTTGTTTATTAATCGGCTATTTAGCTTTAAAAATTAAATATGAGATTACTCCTCAAACAGAACTTATTGCATACTGTTTGTTTTTTATGCTAGTTGGAGTATATCTCAACTACACATTGAATGATGATGCTTACATTAGCTTAAGGTATGCTAAAAATTTCGCGAGGGGACACGGTTTAGTCTTTAACGTAGGAGAAAAGGTTGAAGGATACACTAGCTTTTTATGGGTCTTTCTTTTAGGCATACATAACAAATTGGGCATAGAGATAGTGCCGCTAACCAAATTCTTAGGTATTGGTTTTGCGTTTGCTACAATAATCATGACTTACAATATAATCTGCTTTCTGTATAAAGAAGAAGATATTAAAATTGTTGGGTCTAACTACCTGATTCTATTTGCTGTTAATGTAAATTTTATATATTGGGCTTTCTCTGGAATGGAGATAACTTTCTACACTTTTTTGCTTTTATCATCAGTTTATTTTATGTTAAAGGCCTTTGTTAGTAATAAAGACGTAAACAATGAAAACCGATTGACGCTATTTTTCAACATTAGTTTAGCTTCTCTGTTTTTTTCTTTGTCAGCCATGACTAGACCGTAAACATACGCTCTTATCCCACTTAATTTTTTGTTTATTTTTCTTGGAACACCTAAAAATTCTCTGATAAAGTCCACGTTATATTATTTAGTTATTTTCTCAGCCATATTCGGTTCTTTTTTTCTTTGGAGATATAATTATTATGGGTTCTTATTTCCCAATACCTTCTATGTTAAGGTTGATTATTCTTCTTCAGCATTAATGAAATCAGGTTTTTTTTATATACTGGAGGGATACCTTGTTTTATTCATGGTTTTAGCCTTGCTTGTAGTTAATGTCATTAAAAATTGGAGATATTACAAAATAGATAATATTTATTTATTTTCTATGTTAATCGCTCAAACCTTAATTATCTTTTATGTAGGCCGGAGTAATTTTGTAGGTTTTAGAAATTTTATTTATATGTTGCCTATATTGATTATTTTATCTTTACCTGGTTTTATTTCCATATCACATGATTTGTCAAATTTTATTATAAAAAAATTCAACATCAATTCAATAAAAAAGAAAAAAATAGCAGTAGCAACAAAGAATGTAATTCTTGGTGTTATGTGTTTATATACTTTATTTCTTTCCCGGGAAGTTTGGTGGATCGAATCTAACCTAACTCGAAAATGGATTAATGTTGGAAAATGGCTTAAAATACATGCCAAACCATCGGATACTTTGGCTACTCCCGTTATTGGAGGCATGAGTTTTTATTCGGGGTTAAGAGTCTATGATATGTTGGGATTAACCGATAGCCATATTGCCCATAAGAAAGTAAGGTTAGGTCAGGGATTTAAAGGGCATGAAAAATTTGACATTGATTACATTGTAAACAAGGAGCCAACTTATATTTATCTTGGTTGCTTCAATATCAAAAAAGACGCTAAGGATTTATCCCGTTATGCTTGGTTAGATGTTTATGTAAAGTTATTTAAACATAATTTGTCTAAAGATTATTCTATTATCTCATCATCTTTTAATGGAACCATTTTCTCTTTTTATAAAAGACGTGATAGCTGATTATTAAATCATGCAATTATAAAAAGCGAGGAGATAATGTTTGGTTAAACTTGTAAAATCCAATATTATCATTATCTTCTTGTTGGCTTCATCTTTCGATTCAACCTCCAATAGCCGCACATTCGGCATCATCAATTGGTTAGACCGTAACCTGTTGATATTAAATTGCCATTCTAAGTAAAAAATCGGCATCCATTTATAAACATGGGTTCTCACTTATAAGAAACAACAATTAGTTATACCAAAAACAAAAAAACATATCCCTCATATTCGTGCATAAGGACACTTTGTTTATGAAAAAAAATGACAAACGTTTTATTACGCACATCTGGCCGGAAATGATATGCGCCAAGCTTATTAAAACCAGCGGTGAAAGTATGCAGCCTTTGATCGTAAACGGCGCCAAACTTACGCTTACCGCCTGTAAGCCATCTGGATTATCACCGGGAGATATCGCCCTGATTCGGCAGAATAATCACCTGATAGCTCATCGTATAGTCTTTAGGCAAAAATACGGCAACAAATTGTACCTTGGGCATAAGGGAGATAATGCTCTTGCTATAGTTTTAGCGCCGGCAAAAGACATATTAGGTAAAGTAGCTCAGATACATTCTATCCCAGAGGGGGTTTTGTATTTAGACGGCAAATTCTGGCGCTGGATTAATCGTATTTTGGGACTATATTGGAGTTTTATCTGGCTGATATTCAAATTAGCTTATAAGCCCAAAACCCCTGAGCAAAACCCCATTTATCTGCCTTTTTCTTCTATTCATCAAAAAATACTTAAGCTGTTATTATCCCTGGGCCTTAAGAAGAATCCTGTAAAAGAAAAATTTACCCATCAGCAAGTAATATCAGCGTGTATAAATAAACAACCCTTATCCCCGACTTGTTTGTTTATGGAAAAAAAAGAATGGGAGGAATTTTTAAAAGCAGTCAAGCTGTATAATATTCAGGGATTTTGCTACAGCTATTTGAATCGATATAAAAAGATGGCGCCGCCGTATGTACTGACTGAATTAGGTAAATTCGCTCATGCCACCGGTTTTCATAATATGAAAATAAACAGCGAATTAAAGCGCCTATTGCAGACTTTTCAAAAAATAGGGATTGAAGTTATTTTATTAAAAGGCGTAGCCCTATTGCAGCAGGTATACCCTAATCCAATACAAAGAAGAATGCGGGATATAGATTTTTTGATAAGAAAAACAGACCTGCCCAAAGTGGAAGCGGAGCTTTCCAAAATGGGTTATAAAGCTGATGAAAAAGATGGAATAAACAGCAAATGGTACCGCAAATATTCCATTAAAATAAATTATTATAAATCAGGTAAAACCGACTATAAGATAGATGTTCATTGGGGATTTGAACGCTATAACAATCCATTTCCGATTTCTTATGAAGAAATTTGGGGGCGCAGCCAAAAAATAGAGCAAAACGGTACAACATTTAGGCTGCTAAGCGCGGAAGATATGTTATTACACCTTAGTATGCACATGGTATTTCAGCATTGCCTGAGGCTAGATACCCGCGCATGGCTGGATATTATTCATATTATCAGACTTAAGCCGGATTGGGATAAAGTCATTTTATTGGCCGGACAATATAAGTTGGAGAGCATAGTTTATGTGGCTTTACATATAGCGAATAAATTGGCTAACGTAGAAATACCGCAAAGAGTTTTAAAAAAGTTAAGACGAAGCTTCCGGCACAGCTTGGTTAAAAAATTGGATAATAGAATAACCGGATTTAACATTCAGGCGCCTAGGCTGGAGACATGGTGGCGCTTAAAACTAATTAAGGGCTGGCGGGCTAGAATCATTTATCTGGGCTCAATATTATATCCTTCCAGAGACGAGCTGAGTATACTGGAAAATTTCAATTCTAATTCACTTATAGCTTATCTTATCCATCTGCTCAAGTATTATGTTTTTATTGTAAAGAAAACCAAAAGAAAATCCACCCTAAATAACTCATGTTACGCAAAAAATCTTATAACGCCATCGTAGAGTAGATTAAGGAGTCTGATATAATAGACGCTCGTCATAAATTAAATAAGTCACCTTACGCAAAAAAAACTGATGACGCTATATGTAACCTGAGTTCGGCATAAATCTTATTGTCTTTACAGGTTATTTTTTGTTTTTTTATATAAAAAAAGGTTGACGTACCTCCTGTTGTTATAGATAATGTATTGTAAAACTAAATATTATCATATTCAACAAGGAGGTGCGTCAATGGATTTGCTCCGGTTGTTTTGTGATGTTGATGACTTTTGTAACTATTTTGTCCCTCGTTGGGAAGCCCGATTGCTGGAATCCACCGACAAAAAACGTTGCAAACCGGGAAATCTTTGTTTAAGCGAAGTTATGACCATAATTATCAGTTTCCATCAGTCCGACTATCGTACCTTTAAACATTATTATTTACAGCATGTTAGCAAATACCAACGAGCCGAATTCCCAAAGCTGGTCAGC
>JAJRXT010000057.1 GCA_024276125.1 bacterium | reverse complement strand
GCATAACCTATAATAGGTTTTTTTAGGTTTTTTATGTCTGCCGGCAAATAAAGAGGTTTTTTACAAAACATATCTGTATCTACGCCATGTAGCACAGTAAATGTATTGGCATTAAAGCGCTTTTTCTCTTTGGTTAGCTTGATGGAAGGCGTAATAATTAAGTCTGCCCATTGACATAAGAGTTCTTCTTTTTTGATATTAGACTTTGATTAATATAGATAAAACGGATCGCCGCAATAATAAATACTGACTTGTTCAGCAAATTTTCCTATCGTAAAATAAGCATAATAAGAAAAAATCCAAAGTATGGCAGGGGTAAAGTTAATATCTTTTAGTTTCCGCTTTATAAACCACAAAAAAATCCAATCATTTATACGGTTAACTAAGGGCAGTTTATCCAAAAATGGAATAGCCGGAGGCGGGGTTATAACCAGCAGGTTTGGTTTAACTCTTTTTGTGGGTAATAAAAATCTGAAAAACCGTGATAATCCTACAGATGATATTTCATTAAAATGCCTTACTTTTTCCACATAAACCACTTCATGGCTATCGGCTAAAATATATGCGATGTGATGATAAACCCCCTTATATTCATGATCCCAATCGGTCATAGCAATACATATAATTTTTTCTTTATTCTTTTGCATAAAAAAAACATTAAAGTTTGTTAAAGTAGATGCCGACCTTTAGGCCGGCTATGAAGGCGGGTTTAAAAACCAATTGATACATTTATTTTATTAGCTTATGCGTATCTTTTTGTATATAGTACAGCATTTCATTAAAATGTATACATTCTATTTCGTCATTCTTGAACGAAGCAAAGCGCAGTGAAGAATCTGCCTCCGTACGCGGGTAGATTCTTCGGCCTTCGGCCTTCGGCCTTCGGCCTCAGAATGACAGATGATTGTATTATTTTTCTGGACGTTTTTTTAAACGGATAGTATTTATATACTCTAACATCTGCTCAATTCTTTTTTGAAATGAGTTATTTTTTGCATATTCTATTCGTTCTTGTTGTTTTTCTGGCGAGTCATTTTTTAGGCTATTTTCGATTTTTTGTACAAAATCAGCATAATTATGTCCGATTTCATAGTATTTTTGGGGGATCCCATGGAAATTGGCAAAGCCGCTGGAGACAATTGGCTTGCCCATGACAAGACACTCAAAAAATTTTAAAGGAAGCGTACACCAAGCATTCTCTTTATTATTCACATCATATGGCAGTATGGTTACATCTATAGCTTGGAGGTAAACAGGAACCTCATGGATTTCCTTTTGTCCCAACAAGTAAATATTATTATACCTATTTGTCAATTCCTGCCACTGTTTCTTTTCTGAGGCTGAACCGAAAATTAATCCTCCTATCAAAACTATTGACCAATCGGGGCGTTTTTCAACAATATATTTTATCAGTTCTAGGTCAAGATCGGATTTTATCAGACCCGCATAGCCAATAATAGGTTTTTTTATATTTTTTATGTCTTCCGGTAAGTTACCGGGCGCCTTGCAAAAGGTAGCTATATCTACGCCATGAAGTACAGTAAAGGCATTAGTATTAAAGGATTTTTTTTCTTCAGTCAGCTTGATTCCGGGAGTAATAATTATATCTGTCCGCTGACACAGCAACTTTTCCTTTTTGATGTTATGTTTTGATTCATGTAGATGAAAAGGATCGCCGCAATAATAAAGACTGATTTGTTCTTTAAATTTTCCTATCGTAAAATAAGCAAAGTAAGAAAAAAGCCAAAGTATAGTGGGCTTAAAATCCATCTTTTTTAATTTCAGCTTTATAAACCACATAAAAATCCAATCATTTATATGGTTAAGTAAGGGAAGTTTGTCTAACAATGGTATAGCCGGAGGAGGGGTTATAACCAGCAGGTTTGGTTTAATTTTTTTAGTTGGCGATAAAAACCTAAAGAAACGAGCTAATCCTACAGATGATATTTCATTAATATGCCTTACTTTTTCCACATAAACCACTTCATGGCTGTCAGTTAAAATATATGGGATATGATGATAAACCCCCTTATATTCATGATCCCAATCGGCCATAGAAATACATAAAATTTTTTCTTTATTTTTTTGCATGAGAGAACAGTCAATGTTTGTTAAGCATCGTTCCATAAATATCTACAATATTTTTCAATGCTGAAAAGACTATAAAATAAGGCGATACCGGATAAAAAACTTATAACAATATATGCAACTATGCTTGGCCCAAATAATTTGGGAGTTAACCTGCGTGATAAGATATGCGGGGAATTGTAATCAACAACATCTTGTATTTACTGGATTTATATCTTTGTGGGCACGACAGATTAAAAGGTTGTTTAAAAATTATAACACAGCCTTAGCGCTGGGAATGCCCTCTTTTTTATAATTTTACGATAATCCCATGTTCCTTTATAGATTTTTCCGCAGCTTCCAAAATTTTAACTACTCTTAAGCCGGCTATTCCGTCGGTTATAGGCTTTATGCCCCTTTTCATACATTCAAGAAAATGCTCGCATTCTGTTTTAAGCGCTTCTGTCTGATCCAGTTTTGGGGCATACATATCGCCAATGCGGTATTGTACCAAAGTTTTATAAATCCCCTCGCGATTATTATCCCCTACAATGATACCTTTATCATATAATTTAACCTTTTCACTGTTCTGGATATCATCATAAACCAGCATTTTTTTGTCGCCGACGATTTGGATCAATCTGATCTTGGTTGGAGCCAGCCAGTTTACATGAAAATGCGCGATTATATTATCGGCAAAGTTAACTGTAATATAGGCGATATCCTCTATATTATTGCAAAGATGCGAGACGCAGGTTGACATTACAGAAACAGGGTCCTTAGCCAGTAAATAATCCATAATGGAAATATCATGGGGAGCCAAATCCCAAAGAACATTAACATCGTGTTGAAAAATACCCAAATTTACGCGTACGGAATCAAAATAATATATTTTACCCAATTCTCCAGCGTCAATAATTTCCTTCATTTTCCTGACTGCTCCGGTATAAATGAAGGTGTGATCAACCAGTAGAAGCTTTCCTTTTTTCCGAGCTAGATAGACTAATTCTTCTCCATGAGCATAACTTGCAGTAAGCGGTTTTTCTACTAAAACATGTTTACCGTTTTCTAAGGCCTCTTTTGCAAACTGATAATGGGTAGAAACCGGAGTAGCAATAGCTACCGCTTGAATACAGGGATCAGATATAACATCTTTATAATTTGTGGTTACCCTAAAGTTAGACCGCTCGCCCTTTATAAAATTCAGCCGCTCCCGCTTTAAGTCACAGATAGTTTTTACTTTACAGCCTTGGGTTCTCACCAAATTCCGAATTAGATTTGGCCCCCAGTAACCGCAACCGATTACGCCTATATTTATCATAATTTCTCCCGTGAAAGAATATAATCGGTTATTTTTTGTTCCCGCTTGGCTTTATCAAAAACGGTTTTAACCATTTTAGCATGTTATTTACTACCTCATCAACAGACAGATTAGATGTATCTATATCATAATCGGCTTGTTTGTAATAAGGCTGCCTTGCGGATAGAAGTGTTTTAATTTTTTGAAGAGGGTTATGACAGTGTAAGAGTGGGCGGTGGGTTTCATTTTTTATTCGAGATAAAATTATCTCCGGCGTACATTCCAGGCAAATTATTTTCCCTATTTTTTTTAAATTGGCCAGGTTTTTGGGATCGACAATCATCCCTCCGCCTATAGAAATTACCGCATTATCATAATGGATGAGCCAATGTAAGAGCAATTTTTCCAAGCGCCGGAATTCGGCTTCTCCGTCTAGCGCAAATATCTCTGGAATACTTTTTTGAGTAACCCGTTCTATTTGTTGATCCGTATCAATGAATTTATAGTTAAGCTTATCAGCCAATAAGCGGCCGGTTATTGTCTTTCCTGTAGCCATAAAACCAGTAATAATTATATTATTCATGATATTGTCTTTATGCAGATGGTTTGCTCATCACTAAATTTATCATACGCATATTTGTTTTCGGGTCTTTTCTGTAAGAGAAAAAAAGCTTCTGATTACAAGCCGTACACAAATTTATACAATCTATATTCTCTTTTCGTACTCCAAGTTCTATAAGCTGCGCTTTATTAGCGCCTATTAAATCAAGATGCCATTTTTTTTCTTTCGGTACAAAATAATCCCGCCAGCCGGAAAAATCCGCTTTAAATTTTTCTACTACCTCAGAACCAACCTCATAGCAGCACGCGCCAATACAAGGCCCCAAAGCGGCCAGTATATTCTCAGGCTGCAAAGCAAATTTGTCAACCAAATTATCTATGGTACGAGCGGCAATTTGCTTATAAGTTCCCCGCCAGCCCGCATGTGCTACGGCGATAACCCTATGCTGCGGCTCCGCCATAATAATAGGCAAGCAATCCGCTGTACGTATAGCAATGGCAATACCTGTCTCTTTTGTAATTATTGCATCGGCTGAAAATGTATTTTCAGCTCTGCCGCCAGCCCATTCTGCCGCCAGCGTATTATCAATTATTAATACTTTGTTTCCATGTACCTGTTTAACCGTAAAAATCAGTTTAGGAGCTATATTACGCGCCTCGTACCATACGCTTTGTCTGGCGCCAAAACCATGCGCCAAAAAATCGTTTTCAGCCAGCAGCGCAGAGCTTATATAGGTCATATTATGCACGTCAAATCAGCCTGCATTAGTATTATTCATAAGTTGCATTACCGTAGGAAATGCGTTCATATCAGTATGCGGTAAAAAGAGCGCGGACATATATTCATCCATAAATCCGGGAGATACGCTTAGCTCCAAATTGGTTATACTTTGGGCGATTATTTCTGCGTCTTTTCTTAACTTGGTGGATAATAGCGCCAGATGCGCTCCGATTACCGAACTGTTACCTAAGTATTTAAAACGATCATAGGGCACGTCGGGTAATAGACCGATGATAACAGCATTTTCTATATTTAGATAATTACCCAGCCCGCCTGCTATTAAAAAGCTATCTATTTGAGAGAAATCCTGACCGATTTGATTTAAAAGTACGCTAAAACCGGCATATATAGCTCCCTTTGCTCTGATTACATTATCAATATCGATCTCAGTTAACACTATATCGCGCTTATTTTGGGTATCATCCGCCCAGACTAATACATATTCGGTTATATTATTATGCTTACGGATACGCGGGGATGTGATATCCTGATTTATTTTACCGTTGGAGTTGAGTAGCCCTGATAAAAATAAACCGGCCAAAGCGTCAATAATACCGGAACCGCAAATGCCAACCGGTTTAGCATCGCCTATCACCTTGATGAATTCCGGTTCTTTAGTTTTGGTATTAAACCGTATCTGTTCAATAGCTCCGCTGGCAGCCCGCATACCGCATTTTACGCCTCCGCCTTCAAAGGCGGGACCGGCAGAACAAGATGCGG
Source organism: bacterium (assembly GCA_024276125.1). GTDB lineage: Bacteria > SZUA-182 > SZUA-182 > SZUA-191 > JAJRXT01 > JAJRXT01. Next base: position 14,248 of record JAJRXT010000057.1, on the reverse strand, counting down.
CCACCAGCCATTCGGAGTTACCCAATACAATTTCGCCGTTGGTGCCGATATCAATAAACATGGTCAGTTTTTCATCTTTATACATTTCAGAGCGTAAGACTCCGGCTGTAATATCCCCGCCTATATAACTGGCAACACAGGGCATACAATATAGCAGGGCGGAATCATTAACTTTAATTCCCAATTCGCATGCTCTTATCATCGGAAAAAAGGTAACAGAAGGGATGTATGGCTCACGCCGGATATATTGCGGGTTGATTCCCAATAGCAGGTGCATCATAGTGGTGTTTCCCGCGGCCACCATTTCTTCTAATTGCCTTATGCCTATACCGGTTTGTTTAACCAGTTTATCTATTAATTGATTAATGGTGGAGATTACCTTTTGACTTAATTCTGACAGACCGCCTTTTTGGGCATAGATGATGCGCGATATAACATCCTCTCCGCAGCTCATCTGAGCATTATAACTGGAGGCGACCTCTACAATGCGTCCGTTTATCAAATCCACCAGATGTACTACGACAGAAGTAGTACCCACATCTATAGCCAGTCCGTAACGGTGTTTGGTTACATCGCCGGCTTCAATATCCATAATATGAAGCAACGAGTTATGTTCAACCAGAGTAAGGGTAATATTCCAATCCTGCTTCCTTAGTGTTTCGCTTATTTTTCTTAATACATCCAGGCTGCAATGTATTCGGTAGTCTTTATATCCGCTGGATTTAAGCTGCCGGTGGATGCGTTCCAGATCGCTTATACTGTCATCCAAGGTGGGCGCAGAAAGCGTCAGATGCAGTTTTTTGGTGCGCGGGCTTATTTCCCAATGACCTACGGTGACTATTTTTGAAGGCTCTCCCTCTATACCGCTTAGGATTTTCTCTTTTCCCAATTGTGTAGCAGCAGGTATGCGGATGCGCATATCACCTTCGATAAGAGTGACACAAGCTAGGCAATAGCCGTCTTTTACCTCCTCGTCGGTTAGGTGGGTAGTGGTTTCAGCATTATATTCACCGGCTTCCACGATTATGCGGCAACGCCCGCAAACTCCCTGTCCGGCGCAGGAGGTGTCAATGAGTACGCCTGCATCTTTTATAGCCTTTAGGAGTACCGAACCTTTGGGAACCTCAAGGGTTATGTTATTCGGTAATATGTTTAATTTACAAAGAGACATATTTATCTCGCCTTGATTATATTCTGCATTATGTTTAAGCCGAATTTTAGCAAAGAAATCTAATAAGATAAAGGTAAAAATCAATAAAACGCTGTTTTATTTTTTTTCGATGTTTGGCTTGTCCCCAAGCCGAAACAGTTAAAGACACCCTTTGCCCGAATGATTCGGGCTAAGGGTGGGGGGAATTAAGGAATCCCCCTTCTCACACCTCAATCATCTCCCCAGAAGGGAGAGCCAATGCTGCTGACTTAAGGTAGCTGTCATTCTGAACGCAACGAAGCGCAGTGAAGAATCTGTCCGCGTATGGGGGGTAGATTCTTCGGCTTCCAGCCTCAGAATGACGGTTAAGCATAATTGCATAATTAGCTATAATATTTTTAGCGGGGTCAGATTAAGAAATTTGACCCCGAAGCCTTTGTTGTTGGATTTGAGAATCCGACAACACAAGTCATAGATATTTATGCAATTATGCTTATAAGCTTAAGTCAACAGCATTGGAGGGGAGAGGAGGCAGTAAAAGTCCGCACAAAAGGTGCGTTAGTTAACTTGTTGCCTAAGGTGAGTTATCTTATCTTTTATGTATCCAGGCCTTCAAGCTCTTCGTGTATTGCCAGCCAATCCTTCTCTTGTGATTCTAACAATGAGTTAATCTGTTTAAAACGCTTATCCCTTTTTGGACAATATGCTGGATTTGTCGCATAACTTGTTATTATCTCTTGTTTTTCTGCTTCATTTTTTGCGATTAAATTTTCAATGGACTTTATTTTGCTCTTTAGTTTTCGCCGTTTTGAATTAATAAGTTTTCTTTTTTGATAATCATTTAATTTTACCTTATTATTAACCGCCGTTTTAGTAGTTTCATTGTTACAGATATCGCTTAGCATTGTTTTTTGCAGGTGATAGACATATTCTTCATAATTGTGCGGATAACGCAAAACATTTCCATCTTTTATTTCAATAATTCCAGTGGCCAATAGATTAACAAAAGTGCGGTTGTGGCTGACAAACAAAATAGTGCTTTTGCATGCTTTAAGAGCAGAACAAAGCGCTTCTACAGTTTCAAAGTCTAAATGATTATTGGGCTCATCTAGCAGCAGCACTTGCGCTTTTTTTAGTAATAGGCCGGCCAAAGACAGTCTTGCTCGTTCTCCGCCGCTTAATACGGAAATTTTCTTTTTTAGATCAGTATTTTTAAATAGAAAATTGCCGGCCATCTGATAGATATCCTGAAGGCTGACATCTTTTGCGGCTATGCTTTGCAGATATACCCCGACTTCTTGGGTTGGATTTAACATACTGGGAACATGTTGTGCATAGTAGGCTATCTTAATATTGGGCATCCAGCGCAATTGGCCGGTAATGTGTGCAAGTTCGCCGGCAATGGTTTTTAGGAAGGTTGTTTTTCCTTGCCCATTATCTCCTAAAATAGCAATATGTTCCCCGCGCTCAATAGTAAAGCTAATATTATCGGCTACAATTTTGTCCTCATATCCAATAGACATGTTTTCACATCGGAAGGCTAATCCCTTTTTCGTATCTGTTTGAGGAATTTTTATACGCACTGTATTAATCGGCTGTATAATATCTATTTTTTTTAAGGCATTGATGACTTTTATTTTTGACTGCGCCTGGCGCGCTTTACTGGATTTTGAACGAAATCGATCCACAAAATTTTGTAATTGTTTTTGTTTTTGTTCGACTCTAATGTTATATTTTTGTTTTAATTCCAGTTGCTCTTCTTTATAAACAAGATATTCCTCTATAGGCCGAGGATATAAGAAAATAGCGCCGTGTTCAATTTCCATCGTATATTCACAGATGTTCTTTAAAAACTCTCTATCATGAGAGATAACCATATATCCCCCGCGATATGTTTTTAAAAATCGTTCCAATAAAACCAGGGTACTTAAATCAAGATAATTAGTAGGCTCGTCTAAAAGTAAAAAATTGGGTTCTTTTAACAGCATTGCGGTAAGCTTAACCCGCATTTGAAATCCACCGGCTAAACTGCTTATTTGGGCGTATAATAAATCATTTTTAAGCTGAAACATAGCGGCAATTTTTCCGCACTGCCACTCTTGTTTGCCGGTATAGCGCGTAAGAAAACCGATTACCGTATCATCCGGTTTAAAAGGAGATTGTTGCTCTAAATAACCCAAGCGGGCGATACTATGAATCTGTAGTATGCCCGAATCAATGGATTCCTGGCCGACTATAAGTTTAAACAAGGTAGATTTTCCCGCTCCATTTCTACCAATAACGCCTATTTTCTGCTTTGTACTAATCGTAAGATTTGCATCTTTAAAAATGACCTGGTGTCCGTATGCTTTGTATAAGTTGTTTATTTGTAATAATATTGACATTATTTGCTGTATAGTAAATTATATGATTTTGGGAATCTTTATGATATGGAGTATCGCCATGAGAGAAAGTAAAACAAAAAAAGGTAAAATAGTCAATTAGAAAACCATTCTTCCAATGGTGGATATCGGCAAAATGACGAATGCGGGTTACTTTTTTTGTAGATGCGGGTTTTTAAACCCGCCCCATGGCCGAGTCTTTTGGTCGGCGTCTACAGGGGATAATCCGTATATTCCATGAACATGCAGGCTAAACGGTTACAATAGTCATTTTTTTTTGGTAACATGTTTGTCTCTATTTTGATTTTCAGTTAACCATTGTGTAATAAAAGAGCTATAATTGTAAATAAGTGGCCTGTGGAGCTTTTGGCGAGTAATATATATGTAGGGTAAATATTTCCCTTTAAGAAAGTAAATTTAAAATGTCAACAGACAAATTTGCACAAGATAAAAACTGGCAAATTTATAAGCATAGTCCTGATGCTGTTATTGTAATAGATAGTATGAGTAGGATAATTTATGCTAATCCGCAAACAGAAGAACTCTTTGGTCTTTGTCTGATATCAATTAAGGGTAATAAGTACCAAAATATATTTACGGATAATAATCAAACCGGTATTAGTAAAGAAATAATCAATTGGGTTAGCAAAAATAAAAAAACAAAAGACAGAATATATTATAGAACAAATGCAGAAGGAATAAAGAGCTGGTATTGGCAAATCTGTTATCCAGTATTTAAAAATGACGGAAACTTGGATATTGTGGTAGTGATTACCAGAGACATTACCAAAATCAAGCAGACCAAAGAAATAGTACAGGCGGGCAAACTTAAGTTTTCTTTAGCGATAGAGGCCAGCGGAGCGGGTTATTACGAACATTTGGCAGATTTTAAACAATTTAAAGCCGGTCGCCGTTGGGCCCAAATGATGGGTTATGACCTTAAGGATTTACCGGATGAAGATAAACTTTGGCGCTGGTGGATGGATCAGATACACCCTGAAGATTTACCTAAATTTAAAAAATCCTACCATGATTTTATAATAGGTAATACCAACCGCTTAAAAAGCCAGTTTAGAATAAAATATCAATCGGGTAAGTGGCATACAATGCAGGTTGCCGCAACAGCGGTACAGCGTGATGAATCGCAGCAGGCGGCCTCAATTGCCGGTATAACTATAGATATTACAAGGCAGAGACGCGTCGAACGCGAGATGAAATTGTTAGCCAAATTTTCCGTGGAAAACCCCAATCCGGTTATGCGTATCAAAAGCGACGGGCTGGTTCAATTTGCCAATCAGGCCAGTTGGCCGATTCTTGAGGCTTGGAATGTTTCCCAAGGCGAATACCTGTCCAAAGAACTTAGAGCGTTTATACAAAATATTTATTTAACCGGTGAAACCAAGGAAATTGAATTAGAGCATAACGGCAAAATTTTTGCTATAAATATCATAACTTTTAATGATATAGATTGCCTATATCTTTACGGACGCAATATTAGCCAGCAAAAACAAAGTCAGTTGGCGCTAATTGAAAATGAGAAAAAATTCCGTACGTATTTTGAATACGGTCTTATCGGCATAGCTATTAGTTCGGCAAAAGAGGTTTGGCTGGATGTAAATCATCGCTTTTGCGAAATATTCGGCTACAGCAGGCAGCAGCTTAATAAAGTAAACTGGGATAAGCTGGTATATCCTAATGATTTAGCTAACCATTTGGCTTTATTTAATAAAATGAACGAGGGTGAGTTAGATAACTGTACTGTCGAGGAACGCTTTATCCGTAATAATGGGGATATAATTTATGTTGTTTTATACATAAGGTGTATTAGAAATAATGATGGCTCTGTAAATTATTTTATTACTCACCTGCAGGATATTACCGAGCAGAAAAAAGCCCAAGATGCCTTGCAAAGAAGCGAAGAAGCCTTAAACAGAGCGCAGCAGGTGGCTCATATAGGAAGCTGGAGACTGGATTTGACCAACAATGTACTTATGTGGTCACAAGAGACCTATCGAATGTTTGGTATACCTTTAGGAACTAAGCTTACCTATGAGCAATTTTTGAAAATGGTGTACTCGGATGATAGAGACTATGTGCATAATTCATGGATGGCGGCCTTAAATAAAAAGCTATATGATGTTGAGCATAGAATTTTAGTTAACGGAAAAATCAAATGGGTTAGAGAAAAAGCGGTATTGGAATTTAATAAAAAAGGCGAGCCTGTCTGCGGTATTGGAACAGTGCAGGATATTACCCTGCAAAAACAAACTGAGAATGAATTAAATAACTATAAAGAACATTTAGAGGATTTGGTTCACGAACGCACCGATGCTCTGAAAAAGAGCTGGGAAATTATACGTTCAAGCGAACAAAAATTTAGGTCGGTCTTTGAAGAAAGTCCTATAGGTATTTGTTTGTTCAATTTGGATAATAAAGTTATAAGCACTAATAAGGCGCTTTGTAAGATGCTGGGTTTTCAAAAACAGAGTGTAATAATCTTAATTTGGCGGATATCGTATATCCGCCGGATGTGGGGGAATATCTGGTTGCCAGCAATGATTTAATAGCGAAAAATATACCAAAATACAATTTGGAATTGCGCTGCATTACCAAAAGCGGCGGCGTCAACTGGAGTAATATGTCGGCAACATTGATTAAGGATGCTGATTATGGACTGGCTATGATAGAAAATATTGATCAGCGTAAACAGGCAGAGGCGGAGCTGCTAAAACGCAGTAGAGAGTTACAAACCATTAACAATGAATTAGAAACCTTTTCATATTCCGTATCTCATGATCTCATGGCTCCCCTAAGAAGTATTGAAGGTTTTAGCAAAATATTATTGGAAGACTATGAGGATAAGCTGGACGAACAAGGCCAAGATTATTTGCATAGGGTATGTAAGGCGACTAAAGATATGGGGTTATTGATTAGTAATTTATTAAAATTAGCAAAAGTAAGCCGCAGCCATATGCGTCAAGAAAATGTGGATTTAAGTTCAATTGCCTTAGAGATTGGCAGGGAATTACAGAAAAGGCGCAAGGGCTATCCTGTGGAATTTGTAGTAAATCCTGAAATTAAAGTGAAAGGCGACAAGGCGCTTTTACAGATTGCTATGCGTAATTTGTTAGATAATGCCTTTAAATTTACTAAAAATGCTTATCATCCCCAGATAGTCTTTGGAGCTAAACAAGATAATGAAAACAGGGTTTATTATGTTTCTGATAATGGCGTTGGTTTTAATATGGATTATGCTAAAAGACTGTTTGTACCCTTTCAGCGGCTGCACAAGGCCGAGGAATTCCCGGGCAGCGGAGTGGGACTGGCTACTGTACAACGGATTGTTAATCGGCATGGGGGAAAGATTTGGGCGCAAAGCGCTCCGGGTAATGCCACGTTTTATTTTACTTTAGATGGGGGATTATAGCGGATGAAGATTCCTTTAAATGTTCTTATTGTGGAAGATTGTGAAGATGATGCGCTGCTGTTGCTGCATGAGCTTGAACGCGGAGATTATCAAATAAAGTCAAAACGCATAGATACAGCCGAAGATATGAAAGCGGCCTTAAAATATAATTCATGGGATATTATATTATCTGATTATGCTATGCCCAATTTTAGCGCGCCAGAGGCGCTTAGTGTGCTGCATGAAAAAAAACTGGACCTGCCTTTTATTGTAACTTCAAATGCAATTGGTGAAGAAAGGGCTGCCGCTTTGATGAAAGAGGGCGCGCATGATTTTGTCTTTAAAAATAATTTATCCCGTTTACTGCCCATTGTAATAAGAGAACTGCATGAAGCAGAGGTAAGGTCTGCCCGGCGTCGGGCGGAAAAGGAAATAAAGCAGCATAAAACCAGGCTTAAGCTTTTATTGCAGCTAAACCAGATGGTTGATTTGCCGGAAGATGAGATACTTAAATTTGTTTTATGGAAACTGGTTGATATTACGCAAAGTCAATGCTGTTGTATCAGTATGATGGATAATGACGGGGAAATATTTTGTACAAAGCATTATAAACCGGGCAAAGAATCCTCAATAGACGGAAAATTGTTTCAACAAACTATGGGCAAGTTTTCGCCTTGGTTAAAAGCAATAAAAAAAAGAAAGCGATTGATTATAAATAACGACAGGTCGCTTGAGGCGTTTAAAGAGATATATCCAGATAAACGCCTTAACCTTATCCGCTTTATGGCGGTACCTATTTTTGAGAAAGAACATCTTGTTTGTATTGGTTGGTTTGTTAATAAAAAAAAGAATTACACATCAAATGATGCCTTGACCGTTACTTCGATTTTAAATGAAACATATCAGATTGTGCAGCGCAGAAGGCTTTTTGAAATGGTAAAAAAAGCTAAAGATCAATGGGAGATGACTTTTAATAATACTTTGGAATTAATAGCTTTGCTGGATGCACAAAAAAATATCTTAAGATGCAACAAATCTTTTACTGAAATTTTGGGTATTGTACCCGATAAAGTAAGTAAAAAAACGTGTCATCAAATTTTTGCCTGCCCTAAGACTATGTTTAAAGAATGTTTAAAGGGCGAAGAGCATGAAATAACCAAAGAAATAATAAATGCAAAAACCGGGCAACTGCAATGGTTTTATCTGCACTGTCATCCAATTGCCGATAAAAAGGAGAGTATCATTATCGGTACTGATGTAACCGCCTTAAAAAAAACCAGTAAACATTTGGAAGAATCCAGGTATGAATTAAATAAAAGGCTGCAAGAACTTGAAAAATTTTATGAAATGGCGGTTGGTAGAGAGTTGAAAATGAAAACATTGAAAAAAGAGATATCAGCGCTTAAGACCAAGATAGCTAAAGGGGGGAGATAATAATTTTGGTCGTTGATTATCGAATTTCTGCATGAAAACCATATAAAACGCTTAAGACTAAATAAAAGGGTTAGCAGCTAATTATGAAAAAAAAACCGGCGGAAATCTCTGAAAAAAAACTATCTCATTGGCAGGATTTAATAGATTCAATCCCTCATCCAATATCTGTTCTTGATAATAATTTTAGGTTTGTTTTAGCAAATAAGGCCTGGTTGGATTTATTTTCTTTATCATATGAACAAATCAAAAATATGAAATGCTATGAGTTAATACATCATCAAAAGCGCCATATTAACAAGTGTCCGCTTATCTTAAGCATCAAAAACAAGTCTTTTGCTCAAAATATTGTCTATAATCGAAAGTTTAAAAAACATTTTTTATATCAGAGCCTGCCGATAAAAAATCATCCTGAACTTATATACCATTCGATTATTAATTTAGAGGATATAAAAAAAATATTGCCGGAAATTAAGCATTATGAGGAATTACATATTAAAAGCCGAGGGGCTTTTTTAAATATGCTGGAGGATATAACCGAGGCATATGAACAGCGGGAGAAGCTGTTTATGTCTTTAATAAAGGCTATGATTAATGCGCTGGATGCCAAAAGCCCATGGACTAAAGGTCATTCGATAAGAGTGGCCGGTTATGTTGAGCAAATAGCCCAAAAGATGAACTATTCGGAAAATGATATAAAAAACTGCCAACTTGCCGGATTACTTCATGATATAGGCAAAATAGGCACTTATGATTATCTGCTTAATAAAACAGAACTGCTTACCCCAAAAGAGCGTAAAAAAATGCAGGAACATCCCGTAAAGGGATCAAATATATTAAATGAAATAGAGCAATTAGAGGGCGTTGTTCCTTTTATAAAATATCATCATGAAAGAATAGACGGCAAAGGTTACCCCGAAGGACTTAGCGGGGATAACATACCAATGGGCTCCAGAATTTTACACGTTGCCGATTCGTATGACGCCATGACCAGCGACAGACCTTACAGAGAAAAGATGGGCATACCTTATGCCGTATCTGAGCTAAAAAAACAAACCGGAAAACAATTCGACAAGGTTGTGGTTAAAGCGTTTCTTGACTGCCTTGAAATTTTTTGATAAAATATAAGTCTTAAGTTATAAATTGCCCATAATTTCAATACAATTCTGGTTGACAAATTCCATAAAACATATTAAATTAACTAAAATTATAATACCCGAATATTGGGGTATTAAAAAATATAGGTATCTTTATGCAAGTTAAGGGTTTTTATTGTTAATCCGCATTATTTGTAAATCTTGGCGGAATTAGACGAAAACAATATGATAGACCAGCATCATGACGAAATCTTGTTTGCCAAAAGGGAATCAATTGGAGGTTCCTAATACTAACTCATGTTACGCAAAATAAGTTTTAGAACCGTGTTATCGGCTATATAACGTCTAATGTAGGGTGGGTCAAGCCCGTATAAAGAAAGATTTTCAAAGTATACGTTTTGTGTGTACGTTATATTAATAGTTGCGGACCAACCACACTTGTGGTGAGCAATTTGGTGGATTTAAGGGTAATTATTATCTAATTGTATTGTCTTTAATTTATGACGTACGATCTATTATATTAGGCCACTTAATCCACCCGACAGTAGCGTTATGAGATTTTTTTTTGCGTAACATGAGATACTAAGTTTTAATCCGGTATCCTACAGACTGGATTAATTACCGAATTATACGGGTTAAGGAAAAAGCGTGAATAAATTAAAAATAAGTTTGGCTGATACTAATATAACAAATGAATTTGACGGCGAACTAACTATTAGCCAAGCCCTCGTATCCCTGTTGGGCAATAAGGCGCAAAACATAATAGCCGCAAAAATAGACGGTCAACTGGTAGATTTAACCAACATATTAACGCAAGATACCGTTATAGAACCTATTCGGCTTAACTGTCCCGAAGGCGAGGAAATACTGCGCCACAGTATTGCACATATCATGGCGCAGGCCGTAGAGCAGCTATATCCGAACACTAAACTGGCCATAGGTCCTGCTATTACCGACGGATTCTATTATGATTTTGACCGGACGACTTCCTTTAATGAGACCGAGCTTGCCAAAATTTAAGAACGTATGCGGGATATAATTAAACAAAAATTACCCTTTAAGCGGTTTATCCTAACCAAAGCCGAGGCTGTTGAACTATTTCAAAAACAGGGAGCGGATTATAAGCTGGAGCTGGTATCAGAATTGGATAATCAGCCGATAAGTATGTATCAGCAGGGCGATTTTACCGATTTATGCCGCGGACCGCATATACTGCATACCGGCATGGTAAAGGCATTTAAACTGTTAAGCGTAGCCGGAGCTTACTGGCGCGGCAATGAGCATAATAAAATGTTGCAGCGTATATATGGAACCGCCTTTGCCGATAAAAAAAGACTAAAACAACATCTATTCAGACTGGAAGAGGCTAAAAAGCGAGACCACCGGAAATTGGGACAGGAACTGGATTTATTCAGTATTCACCCGGATGTAGGCGCCGGTCTGATAATATATCATCCCAAGGGGGCTATGCTAAGAAATATCCTGGAGGATTTTGAGAAAAAAGAACACTTAAGACGCGGTTATCAATTGGTTATGGGCCCTCAGCTGCTAAAACTTGATTTATGGAAAAAATCAGGGCATTATGATAATTATCGTGAAAATATGTATTTTACCGAAATAGACGGCCGTAAATACGGTATAAAGCCTATGAATTGTCTTGCGCATATGCTGATTTACAAGTCCAAAATACGCAGCTACCGCGATTTACCTATACGCTATTTTGAATTAGGCGCTGTATACAGGCATGAAAAATCCGGCGTATTACACGGTCTAATGCGCGTACGCGGGTTTACTCAGGATGACGCCCATATACTCTGCACCCCACAACAATTAAATGACGAAATAATCGGAGTTATAGACTTTGTACAAGAGGTAATGGATATTTTCGGTTTTTCTTATGATATTGAAATAAGCACCAGACCGGCTAAATCCATAGGCAGCGACGAGGCTTGGCAACTGGCTACTGATGCTCTATATAATGCTTTAAATATCAAAGGATTACCTTATACTATAAATGAAGGCGACGGCGCCTTCTACGGCCCTAAGATTGACGTAAAACTAAGGGATGCTATTGGCAGATCATGGCAATGCGCTACCATACAATGCGATTTTACCTTGCCAGATAAATTCAAATTATGCTATATAGGAGAAGATGGCAAGCGTCATACGCCTGTTATGCTGCATCGTGTGATTCTAGGCGCCTTGGAACGTTTTATGGGCGTTTTGATAGAACATTACACAGGAGCTTTCCCGCTGTGGCTTTCTCCGGTACAGGTAAAGGTCTTAAATATTACTGATAATCAAAAAGATTATGCCGAATCAGTGGCGCGAGAATTGATTGAACAAGATATACGCGCTGAAATTGATATACGCGGCGAGAAAATAGGTCTTAAAATAAAAGACGCACAACTGGAGAAAATTCCTTATATGTTAATTATCGGCGATAAGGAAAAAGACAGTAATCAAGTAGCGGTAAGGCATAGAAAAAAAGGCCGTCAGGCAACCCTTCCGCTTGAAGAATTTATAAAGCAGGTTAAAACAGAGGTTAATCAAAAAAGCCAATAGGGGTTAAGCAAGAATAAGCTGCGCCTTTTTGCGCTAAGATTTAGGTTAGATTTAGACGATCTGAAAAGAACGAAATTTGAGGACTAGCAACGTTAATTCGATAATTTTGTAATTGAAGATCGTTTGAAGATAACCTAAAGATTAGATGCAAAAATGCGCAACTTATTCTTGCTTAACCCCATAATTAAATGTATGCAATGGAGGTATAGATATCAAAAAAAAACGTGTCTTTTTCAAAGATAGAACTAATGTTAACCATGAAATTAGGGCCAGGGAAGTCAGGCTTATCGACGCTAATGGAGAGAATCTGGATGTTATTGCCACAGACAAAGCCCTTAAATTGGCTAAGGAACAGGGACTGGATTTGGTGGAAGTGGCTCCTAATGCCAGACCTCCGGTATGTAAGATAATGGATTATGGTAAATATAAATACCAAAAAAATAAAAGGGACCATGACGCCAAAAAAAGCCAGCATGTAATTCATGTAAAAGAAATAAAATTCCGGCCAAAAAAGGATGAACACGATTTCCAATTCAAGTTAAACCACATAATAAAGTTCCTGGAAGCAAAAAATAAGGTAAAGGTTACGCTTATATTCAGGGGACGCGAAGCCAGTCATGTACACATCGGTATTAGGCTTTTAAAGCGAATAGAAGAAGAAACTATCGATATTGGCGTAGTGGAACAGGCTCCAAAACGTGAAGGTAGAGTATTGATAATGATTCTGGCGCCCAAATCCTGATTATGTTTCATATGATAGAGGAAGCCCGTCTTAAGGATATCTTTAGAGACTCATTGCCGAATAGCGAAAATGGCTGAAAATTTCAAAGTGGTATTTTTTATAACTTAAAGGGATAGCGGCCAACGGGAACCGAAAAAGGAAATCCCCCCTAAATTGGCTGGGGCGAGGCGTCTCTTTAACCTAAGCTAAGGTTTGAATCTAGTCCATTATAATACAATTATATATAAGTAGAGAGGAAGGAAGGTAGATAGATAAACATGCCTAAATTAAAGACAAACAAAGGAGCGGCTAAGCGCTTTAAATTTACTGCAAACGGTAAAATAAAAAGTAAAAAGGCATTTGCAAGCCATATATTGACCAAAAAATCGTCTAAACGTAAACGCAATTTAAGAAAGGGCGCTTATATCAGTCCGGCGGATGCAAAAGGCGTGGCCAAAATGATGCCGTATGCCTAATTATGTTTCGGGGTGTCCCATGCACAACGTAGAAGCTGACCTTTAGGTCGGCTCTTGCTAGCGTTTGCGTTAAAGCTTGTTTTGTATATTGATGTTTCTATAATAATGTAAGTTCGACATAAGAAGAGTAGAATATTATTATAGATCAAATAATTGACGTAGATTTACTGTAGGGGAGGGGGCTTGTCTCCAATACCATTAAGTTAAGCTTTATACTATAATGAAAAGCTTTTCTTAGCCTGTCATTCTGAGGCCGGAGGCCGAAGAATCTGCTCGCATATGGATGCAGATTCTTCATTCCGCTCCGCTTCATTCAGAATGACAATTTCCTTATTACGGGCGGGGACACGCCGTAAGCTCCTACAGGGTATGTTTTGGGGCGTTTCACCCCGAAACATACGGATACAGAAAAGCCAGCTTGGATAGCGCTAAATACAGTTTATTATCAGTTTTATATATAAGGAGTAAAACCATTGCCAAGAGTAAAAGGCCCAGGCCAAAGAAATAAAAGAAGAAAGAAGATACTTAAACTAGCCAAGGGCTATAGAGGTGTAAGAAGCAAACTGTTTCGCACCGCTAATGAAGCGGTAACCCGCGCTTTAGCTTATGCCTACCGTGACAGGCGCGCCCGTAAGCGTGATTTCCGCCGGCTATGGATTGCCAGAATCAACGCGGCTGCCAGACTAAACGGTATTTCCTACAGCCAGTTAATCAATGGGTTGTACAAAGCCGGCATTGAGTTGAATCGTAAAGTATTAGCGGATTTAGCTATAACCGATCCTACGGCCTTTAGCCAACTTGCAGAAATTGCCAAACAACAAGTCTGCACAGAAAAGAAAGCCGCCTAATAATGGCTGCTAAAAAAGGTTTTAAGTTTGTAATTCTGAAGCGAAGCGAAGAATCTACTCGCATATGTAAGCAGATTCTTCGGTCGGCTTACGCCTCCCTTAAGAATGACAGCTATAAAAAGTCTTATGTTATCGGCTTGTCTTTAAGCTGATAACATAAGACTTTATACTGT
>JAJRXT010000056.1 GCA_024276125.1 bacterium | reverse complement strand
TTATCTTCTAATTTGATGTCGTCTCTGAATTTACGCATAGCGGCAATAAGGGATTGCCTGTTCTTTAATGAGTCGGTTTTTAAATAGCCTAACTGACGCAATCTGATACCTATTTGATATGTTTCTTCATCATTACTGTCTTCTGAAAAAAGAGATGTTTCAGATAATCTGTCCAAATTGCGCCATAAAATAATCGCTTTGCCTGACCAGCAGCTTTGTAATTTATCTCGCGTATAAGTAATTTTACCCTTATTTGGGTGATATAATACAGCCTGTTGCGCATCTATTCCGGTCAGTACCATAGGAACGAGACCCTGCAATTCAGGGTCGTATATTTCCTCTAAGATACAGGAAATGTCTATTGCCGCTAGCTGGTTAAGATTGGTGTTTAATCTTGCAGCTTGCAGGCCGTATTTACCGGCTATTTGGTCAATATTTAAAAAATTGGCATTTGAATCCTTCCATGTAGCAAAATTCATACCCATCGGTAAATTCATACCCCACTTTTTTATTAATATAGCCATACATATAATTTGCGGCTTGTCTTTTAATAAGCTGAGATTGATAATCTTCTTAAGAGTATCTTGGCGATTTAAACTTGATGATATTTCTGTATTTGGGGGCAGGTGCATTCTTTTTAGGGTGATAGCTTTTATAAGCGATATGCTGGGCGAAACTTTTTTGGTCCAGGCTAGGATTTTATGTTGATATTTCCAGCTCAACAGCAGCATTATTATCATAATGCCCAATACTACTTTGGCGGTAGAGCGAAAAATATTGTAAAAAAACATAGTGGGAAAATGATACCAACGGCTTTGAGTATTTTTAATGGCTATTTTTACTATTTTAGCGGTGATTGTTCTGGTTTTAAAGAAAAATCCGACTAACAAGGATTTATCGCATATAATATTAATAAGCCTGGGCGTTCCCTTGGAAAAATGGTAAATCTGGTTTATAGCTCCTTGAGTAAAGGTTAGTCCATCCTGATAGCCGGCAATGTTTAATCGGTGAAAAATATATGGCTTTATATCTTTTTTCTTTAAAGACCTCATAATATAGCGTAATGAAATACGCTGATCAACACTTTTTAGGGCCTCATGATGTAGTTTTTCTTCTAATTTGGGCTGACCCAGCAAAATGATTTGCAATGGCTTGTTTTTTAGATAACCTATATTGGAGAGCAGGCGAATTTGCTCCAATAAGTCAGGCGAAAGATTCTGCGCCTCATCAAAAACCAGTAACAACGTTCTTCCAGCCTTATATTCTCTGCTTAAATATGCGGAAATTGCGCCCATTATTTCAGTTTTGGTATACCCGTCGCTTTTTAGCCCCAATTTACCGGCTATTATTTCTAAAAATTCCAGTTCGGAAAAATATACATTGGGCAGTTGAATACAGCGGCTGTTTATACCTAACTGATTAATTAATACCTGAACTAACAATGTCTTGCCGACTCCCACTTCGCCGACTATCTCTATAATGCTTTCACCTTTACTTATATCCTCGCGCATACATTCCAGCGCTTTTCGGTATTCTTTAGTATAATAAAAAAAGCGAGGGTCTGTATTTAATATAAAAGGGTCTTCTTTAAGGCAGTAAAATTCTTTATACATATCATTTATTATCGTGTAAAGCCAGCCCGAATCATTAGAAATTAGCACAAACTGAGAGTATTAAAAAACACTTCTTATTGCTATTATAGTTACGCTAATTGTTACTGAAAGTCAATTGTAATCACCGCCAAGGCAACAAAAGAGACACAAGTGGCACGGAAGCATTGTTGACGTGTTGTGATGCCTGTGATATTGTTACATATGGCTCTGGCTGAAATGTTGCGTGTCTTTGGTTGTGATGTCTGCGGGTTAAATAGTAGCTTTGCTTTATGGCAGGTGGTTTTATGTTAAATACTAAAAAAACACAGGACTCGTTTGAAATGATTGCCCTGCCATATTTGGATTTTATATATAAATCAGCTTATAGATTTTGCGGTAATCAAACGGACGCGGAAGACCTGACCCAGGAAACATTTGAAATTGCATTTGAAAAATTTACTCAGCTAAGAGATGAACGCAAATGTAAAAGCTGGTTATTTATTATACTTAGAAATCTTTACCTTAAGCAATTAGGGAAGTATAGGAAATATCATTTTATAGACTTTGAAAAACTATCATATAACAACAAGAATGAAATTCCCTGTTCAACAGAGGAAGAGCAAATAAAAAAGGTTATGGATGGCGAGTTGCAAGAGGCGCTTAACAAACTGAAGGAAAAGTATAAAACACCGCTGATACTGTTTTATATAGGTGATTTCTCTTATTCGGAAATAGCTAAAACACTAAAAATACCGTTAGGCACTGTAATGTCAAGAATTTCCAGAGGAAAAATATCCCTTAAAAAAGAACTAAACGAAATGACGGTAAAAATAGATAATTAATTTAACATAAGTTCGACATAATTGAATTATTTATAAAAGACAAAACCTTGAGGAACACTTTTTTCAAAAAGGGTTTCCACCAAGGTTTTATCCTTTACAAATCAATCAATTATGTCGAACTTATGTTAAAATAACCTCTCATTAAAAAACGGGGGTAAATATGGGATGTATGCAATATAGAGAGAATTTGGAAATACTGGCAAGCGGTGACTCTGACGAGGCAAGATTTGTTGATACAAAACTGCATTTAGCTGGATGCTTGACCTGTCGTAAGACTTTTAAACATATAAAAAAGATAGACTCATTAATAAAAAAAAAGATAAGCGCCGTTAATACTCCCTCAAATTTAAAAGAGTATATTATGAGCCGCATTAAATTAAAAATAAATGTAGCATCTTACAAGAAAAAACCTGTAGGCATTATTCCGGTTATTATAGATGGGGATAAAGAATATTTGCCAGATTCAGAGATAATTGAACCGCCGGATTAATATCAAAATGCAATATGAAAGGGAATTGGCGTAAAAGAAATGATAAAAAACAGCATAATAAATAAGCCTAAGCGCTTGCGCCGCTTATCTAAGGGAGTGATATAATCCATTGGAGGCGGATGTTTTAGTCCCCAAAAAAACAGTATAATAACCAATAGAATCCAACCCGGATTAAAAAAGATACAGATTCCAGCCAGTACCGCCCAGATAAACTTGAAGATAAGCCTGCTTTGCTCGCCCCAAAGTGAATATATTATATGCCCGCCGTCTAATTGACCGATAGGCAGCAGATTAAGCGCTGTTACAAACAGACCAACCCAGCCGGCATATGCGATAGGGTGTAATAATATATCATAACCCGCCGGAATTTTGCCCGTCACTAAATACTGTATCCAAGAAAAAAGCAAGGAATCTCCCAAGCTCATTACCTGATCGGGTGGAAGCTGGCTAAGCGGTACTACTGGAGAAAGCTTTAAGCCGATAATAATAGCCGGTATGGTAAAAATCAGGCCGGCTATTGGCCCTGATGCGCCGATATCAAATAATACCTTACGATTAGAAATAATTCCTTTCATCTTTATAACCGCGCCTAAAGTGCCGAAAGGAGGGAATGGAAACGGAATAAAAAAGGGCAGGCTCGCCGGTATACCGTATTTTCTGCTGGTTAAGTAATGCCCCAATTCATGAGCCGATAAGATGCTCATAATAAACAGGCAATACCAAAATCCCCAAGTAATGTAAGTAGAGACAATGGTTAATATGAATAAACTTAAATGTAGTAAATATTTTTTATTCATCTAAAATAACCTGAGTTCGACATAAAAGTTATTGATCTTATTAAACTGTAGGGGCGGAGGCGTGGGTTTGTAACCCTGTCCCCGCCCGTGATTTGGGAGAGGATGCGCCCTCAATGCTGTTGACTTAAGCTTAAAAGACTTTTCTTAGCTGTCATTCTGAGGCCGAAGGCCGAAGAATCTGCCTGCATATGCGAGTAGATTCTTCGGCTTACAGCCTAAGAATGACGACGGCAAGCAACTCTTGTTTCTCTTTAAAGTCAACAATATTGACGAAAGCTTTTAGCTCTGCGATTTTTTACCGATATCCGTGCGATAGTGCATTTTATCAAATTTTATACGCTCAACACCACTGTATGTTTTTTTTATAGCAGATGAGATATTTTTGTCACAGCCGACTACGCCCAAAACGCGTCCGCCATGAGTTAACCAATTCCCGTTTTTATATACAGTACCTGCATGAAACAGGAGAATATCCTCTTGCCCGCTAAGTTCGGCGACACCTTGTATAATTTGATTCTTTTCGTATTTACCGGGATATCCGCCGGATGCCATTACCACACAACCCGCTGAACCCTGCTTCCAGTTAAGGCTTACCTCATCCAACCGGTTATCTGCCGCCGCCTGCATAATGGGAATAATATCACTATTTAATAAAGGCAGTATAGCCTGAGTCTCCGGATCACCGAATCTGGCGTTAAATTCCAGTACATAAGGGACGCCATCCACTATCATAATACCGGCATATAACACGCCTTTATACGGGCATCCCTCTTTAGCTAATCCCTCTATGGCAGGAACCATAACCTGATTAATAATCTTTTCTTTAAGCGCTTTATCTACCAAGACAGCCTGCGCATAAGCGCCCATTCCGCCGGTATTGGGACCTTGGTCATTATCATATACTGCTTTGTGATCTTGGGCTGATATCATGGGTAGAACTGTTTTACCGTCAGTGAATGCTAAAAATGACGCCTCTTCCCCTATCAAACAATCTTCAATTATTATCTGATCACCGGCGGAGCCGAAGGCCTTATTCCGCATAATCAGCTCAACCGCCGCTTTGGCTTGACCTATATCCCGACAGACAATTACGCCCTTTCCGGCGGCCAGTCCGTCTGCTTTCACCACCAGCGGAAATTTAGCTCCGTCAATATAAGAAAGCGCATCATCGGCTTTTGAAAAAATACGGTAATCAGCGGTAGGGATATTGTATTTAGCCAGCAGTTTTTTACAGAAAATCTTGCTGCCTTCAATTTGTGCCGCCGCCTTATCAGGCCCAAACACAGCCAACCCTCGTCTTTGTAACTCATCGGCAAGACCCAGCGTTAACGGTATTTCCGGTCCTATTACCGTCAGATCAATTTTATGCTCTTGCGCCCAGTTGGCTATATAATCTATGTCAGTAACCTCGCCGGAGATACATTCGGCAAGCTGCGCTATACCGGCATTTCCGGGTAAGCAATATATTTTTGATACCAAAGGGCTTTGATTTATCTTCCATACCAGAGCATGTTCGCGCCCTCCTCCGCCAATAACCAAGATTTTCAAGTTGTTATTCCCCTTATTTTTATTTGTAGACGCTGGTTTTTAAACCCGCTTTCATGGCTGACTTAAAAGTCGGCAACTACAAATACAGTTTATGTTGTATGTTTCGGGATGTCTCATCCCGAAACATAAATTAATTCCCGAATTATTCGGGCTAACTTAACGCCGGTAATTCAATGGTAAATTTGGTGCCTTGCGGCTTATTGTCTTCCACTTTAATATTTCCGTTATGCTCGCTTATTATTCGGTGTACTATAGTCAGCCCTAAACCTGTGCCGCTTTTCTTGGTGGAAAAATAAGGTAGGAACAATTTTTCCTTATCCTCATCCGATATGCCGCTGCCTAAGTCTGCCACCTCCAGTCTGGCTATTTGCAGCGCCGGTTCATAATGCGTGCTTATGGTTATTTGTTTGTTACCATTGCCGGCATGCAGTGCATTATCGATCAAATTTACCAATACTCTTTTTAATTGTTCTGCATCCAAATTGATTAAAGGAATATCCTTTGCCAGTTTTGTGTTGATTCTAGCCGCCTTCGGCATACTATGATATAAAAACAATGTATCATCTATTATTTTTGATAAACTGTAAGGCTTAAGATTGGCAGGCGGCATTCTGGCAAAGCGCGAAAATTCATTTACCAGAGTTTTTAACCCGTCAACTTCACGAATAATGGTTTTGGTGCATTCATTAACAAATTGAGAATATTCTGGCGCCTTCCGGTTTAATTTACGGCGCAGGCGCTCGGAACAAAGCTGAATCGGCGTTAGCGGATTCTTTATTTCATGAGCCAGCCGGCGGGCTACTTCACGCCAGGCGGCCACCTTCTGCGCTTTTACCAATTGCGTTAGATCGTCTAATACCAATACAATCCCCAGATTATTTTGATTGTTATCTTTTAAAATGGTAGCCCAAACCAACAATATCCGCCATGAGCCATGAATTCTAAAACGTATTTCCCGCTGATATCTAGCAACTCCGCTTAATTGAAGCTTTTTTATAAGTTCCTTTATTTCAGCTAAGTTTGAGCTGCCGAAGAACTCTTCAAAGTGACAGCTTCGGGCCTTTGCCGGATTAATCCCCAACATCTTGCTGGCGGCTTTATTTACTGTGTTTATATTCCCATTTTGTTCAATAGAGATTACTCCGGTAGCAATGTTTTGTAGTATTGTTTCAATATAATTGGTTCTTTTTTCCAGTTCAGATTTATTGTGACGCAAATCGCTGGTCATCTGATTGAAAGAATCAACCAAAATTTTGATCTCATCATCGGCCTCAACCTCGACCTTATAGTCCAGATTACCGGCGGCAACCGCTCTGGTGCCTTCTGCTAATTTCTGAAATGGTACTGTAATACCTCGGGCAATTTGAAAACTTATCCATATGGCGGAGAAAATGATAATAAGGGCGGCTACCAGTACAATCGTACTGTAAATAAATTTTAGCGGAGTTTTAAAGACCTTGCGTTTAGTATAATTTTCATAATTTAACCTAATATTGTTTATCTCTTCCATTAAACTATACGGTTCAATAAAATTAAACAGCAATACTCCGATTACCTTTTTTGTTCCCTCTTCTGAAAAGATCGGAACTACGCCGTCAATATAATCCTGTTCACGCACTTGTTTTATAGTATAAAATTTCTCCCCTTTAAAAGCTCGCGGTAACAATTCTTTAATAGGAGTAATAAGCTGACTATGGGGAATAAGGGGGTTATCCATATGTATAAGCGTATCCCCAGCCTCATTAATAATCTCTATTGCGCCTAGCTGCGTCTCTTTTTGCTTTTCTGTAATTAACTGTTTTAATGAATCTAATTTTTTAGAATCAAGAAGATTATGAGTTACTATGAATCCGGCGATTTCATTAGCCGCTAAAAAAGCCTTACCCAAAGAGTTTTCATAATAAGTTTGAGCTACTACCAGCGATTGTTTAAGCGATTCCTCGTTTTGAGTATTAAACCAACTGTCAATAGCATTACTTATCAGATTACTGCTGACTAAAAACAATAAAATCGTAGGTATAAGCGATAAGCCGACAAAAGAAAAAACCAATTTAGCTTTAAATTTAGTTCCTAATACATTCTGCCTTCTCTCAAGATATAATTTGATTAATTGCCTGAAGACCAGTAATAACAGTCCCATAACAACAATTAAATTTACATTGAGCAGGCTGAAGATACGCAGATTATCATTTATATTGGATGGATTGCGCAGATCATGCAACAGAGTTTCTATCGCTGTTAACACTACAATCAACAATATAACGCCGATAACAATAAGCCATTTGCGTTTTTTGTTCTTTTTTGGTTCCGGCTGCATGATTACTGCTTTTGGAGATTTTGGTTAAGCGGATAAACCGCCCATGGTGTTTCAATGTTTTCAAACAGGTCTATAAACGGGACATAGCCCCAAGGAAAAGGAACATCCAAGGCTTCCACCTGTGCTTTTAGTTGAATATAATAATCGCTATCGGTTTTAATTTTAAAGGTAGGCGTTATTTTTACCTTATCCAGTATGGCTACCCAATTTTTCATCTGTTCAAAACTGTCGGTAATAAGCACCTGTTTATCTTTTGGGTTATCGGAATTATTATTTAGGTTTACTGTATATTGTTTACTTAATGTATCGTATTTTACCGTATGTATGATATTATTTGCACTTATTTCCTCATCAAACCACAACGAACGCTTTTTCATTAATTCCACCTGATAGCTAAAACTAATCACCAGTCCGCTGTGAATAGTCTCGGAAATTTTGCTGGAAAGATCAGATTCCAGCTTAGCGGATAACACCAGAAAATTTGAAGACGTATCCACCGAAAACCGCCGATTGCGGCATCTGCCGCCCAAACGTTGTTATTTGAATAACGCGCCTGTAACAGCAGTATGAACAAAACAAGGAAGATATATCTTGTTGGTTTTATCACCATGGTACCATTTAAAGTGTTATGTCTTGTGAAAATGATATGTCAAACTGCATTTTGGGGTATGTGGCTGCCGACTTTTAAGTCGGCTTTATCCATGTTTTGGTATATCGGATAGCAAAACAGAACCTTGGACTTACGATGGCGGGTTTAAAAACCCGCCGCTACGTTTAAAACCCGACCGTTACAACAGCCCTTGTAGCTGCCGATCTTTGGGTTGTAATCGACTACAGGCTAGCTTGCCGCCTGAATCAGTTTATTAAATAAGCCCTTCCAAATATGATTATCGTTGATTAGTCTTTCAGGATGCCATTGCACGCCTATCACAAAACGGTTTGCTGTACTTTCTACCGCTTCTATAACCCCGTCTTGCGCCCAGGCTGTGGCTTTTAGTTTGGGCGCTAAAAACTTAATCGCCTGATGATGCGTACTGGTTACTTCTATTTCAGTAGTTTGCAGCGTAGTATAGAGTATTGATTGAGGGTCGATGAATATATTATGACGCGGCTTGCTCCCCCGCTTCTCGTGTATAAGCGGAGTTTTTAGCTGCTCCGGTAAATCTTGGTACAAACTGCCGCCAAAGGCTATATTGATAAGCTGTAATCCATTACAAATACCCAGTATTGGTAAATTTTTATCCAATGCCGCCTTAAATAGCGCAAATTCATAGGCAGTACGCTCAGGAATAAGCCTGCCTATTTTCCGGTGTCTGGCCTCGTTATAATATACAGGGTCTATATCAAAATCGCCGCCGGATATAATCAAGGCGTCTATATGCGATACTGTGGATTCTATTGCCGACGTCTTTTCCCGCTCATTTATGAATGGTAATATTACAGGCGTCCCGCCGGTTTGACCTACGGCTTGGATATAATGCTTATCTACGGAAAAACTGTTCCTGTCTGATTCATAATCACTGGTAATCCCGATTACCGGTTTCATAAAGCGGAATCCTTTTTTAGCGTCATACCGGCTTTTTGGCCTGTATGTTCTTGCCCCTTAACTGTTATCTTACCGTTTACCAGTACATACTCTATACCCTCGGGATAGGCAAATGGCTGCTCATAGCTGCTCTTATCTGCAATTTTATCCAAATCGAAAACAACTATATCTGCAAAATAATCAGGCGCCAGGAGCCCGCGTCTTGTAAGCCCCAGTTTTTCCGCCGGCTGATAAGTCATTTTATAAATTGCTTCAGGTAAGGATAGCATATGTTCTGTGCGTACATATTTTCTGATAATTTTAGGGAAGCTGCCAAATGAGCGCGGATGCGGTTTGCCTTTGCTTAAAACACCGTAATCGGCTAAAGCGGCGCTGTCTGAGCCTATCATAACATAGGGCTTTTTTAAAATACGCCGCAGATTATCCTCACTCATTACAAAATAAAGGCTTTCTACCTGCATAGACTCACCTAATAGTAAATCCAGTATAAAGTCCAATTTGTCCTGATTGTTTAATGATGCGGCGTAAGCTGCGGATTTACCCTCATACCGCCGGTTTTCCTGTTTGGTAACTCGTGCGATAATTACCTTTTCCCAGAAGTTTTCTTTGGGATGATTCTTATGAATATGTTTTTTTATCCGTTCTTTAGTATTTTTATTTTTAAGCCGCAAAAGCTGCTCTTTTATCCCGCCGCTAAAAAACCAATCAGGCAATAATGCGCCAAGACCGGTTTGCGAGGCGGTATATGGATACCGATCAGCGTTTATCCTTAGACCGCTGTTGCGGGCATCTTCTATAATTTCAAAGACTTTATCCAGCTTATGCCAGTTTTTCTCGCCGGCAGCTTTAAGATGCGATATTTGAGTGGAAACGCCGCAACCGGCTATTTCAACCATTTCTTGTATAGCCTCAAGCAGATTATCCCCCTCGCCGCGGATATGGGCGCTAAATATAGTCTTGTATTGTTTGGCAATTTTAGCTAATTCAATAAGCTCATCTGTTTTGGCATAGCAAGCCGGCGGATAGATAAAACCCGTGGACAGACCGTATGCGCCTTGTCCCAGCGCCTGTTCTAGCTGCTTGCACATAAGAGCCAACTCGCTTTTTGCGGGCGCCCTGTCCTGCATACCCATAACGGACGCCCGCAGGGTATTGTGTCCCACTAAGGGCGCATAGTTTATAGAGATTCCGGCGTTCTGTAAGCGGTTTTGATATTCCGGCAGACTTTGCCAATCAAGCTCCAGATCAAAATGCTTTTTATATTGCAGGCTTCGTTCAGCCAAGACTTCGCCGCCGATAGGGGCGGCGCAGTAACCGCAATTACCGCCTGCTTCCGTAGTCACCCCTTGGCGCAGCTTGCTCTCAGCCTGCGGATTAATAAGCAAATGATAATCAGAGTGCGAGTGTATATCTATAAAGCCGGGACAGACGATTAATCCAGCCGCTTCGATAATATTCTCTGAATCCAGCGGGGAAAGTTGTCCAATGTTCTTTATATATTTACCTTTAATACCGATATCAGTTTGATAAGGCTTACTTCCGTTTCCGTCTATAATTGTGCCGTTTTTAATTATTAAATCCAGTTTCATAGGCGCTTGGTATACTTTTAGATTGGAACTTTGTTTATGTTTCGGGATGTCTCACCCCGAAACTAATTGCTCACCGCTAGGTGTGTTTCGGGATGAGACATCCCGAAACATAGACAAAGCCTCGAAATGAAGTGAAGAATCTGCTCCCATATGCGAGTAGATTCTTCGGCCTTGGGGACTTCAGAATGACAGCCTACAAAGCAGCGTTGACATGGCAACAGCCTAGTTCGACTTAATCGTCTCTATCGCAACTTTTGTTTTATCCTGCAATAAATTTGTATTACTTACAGCTACTTTATCACCTGCTTTAAGCTCCCCTTTTACTTCAATCAGACCCCCGTTTTCCTGACCGGTTATCACTTTTACCGCTCTAGCGGTTAAATCGTCTATTATAAATAAATGAGTTTTACCGTCTTGGCTGATAAGGGCGTCTTTGGGGACTGATAATACCTGCTTTGGGGCGCCAAGAGAAAAATTTACCTGTGCCGTCATTCCGGCGTATAACAGATGTTCTCTATTATCCACTTCTATTTTTACAGGAAAACCGCCGCTTTGCGGGTCAATTTTAGGAATAATTTCTTTTATCGTACCGGTATAAATATTGTCAGGATAAGCTTTAAATGTAATTTCCGCTTGTTGCCCCAATTTGATTGATTTTATGTTCTTTTCTGATACATTGCAACGGATGAGGATTTTTTCGATATTAATAATTTCGGTAAGCGGGTCGCCTTCTTTTACCATTTCGCCGATTTCTTTATATTTTTTGGTAATTACTCCGTGAAAAGGTGCGTTTATAATGCTTTTAGCCGCTTTATATTCTAAGAGTTCTAATTCGGCTTCATTTATTTGTACAATAGCTTTGTTGATCATGATGTCTTCGTTTCTAGCGCCTTCTATTAATAAATTCAGTCTGGCTTCAAGTTCTTTTAGTTTAGCCTTTGCCTTTTTATTGTCTTGAATTATATTTTGTTTTTGTTGTAATGTAACCATTCCGCGGGTAAACAGTTCCTTTATACGCTTAAGCTCCAGTGTGTTTTTTTTCAAAACGGCTTGCTGAGCCCCAAGTTGTGCTTTGGCGATATTTACTTCCTGCTCTCTGGCGCCTGCTTCTGATTTAAGTAATTCAACTTTAGTCTTTGTGAGCTTAGATTTAGCCCGCTTTAATTCTATTTGTATCTGGCTGTCATCCAGTTGAAGCAGTAGTTCCCCCTCTTCTACAAATGTACCTTCGGCTACGGTAATTCGTCTGATAGTTCCTGCTGCCTGGGCGCTTATCGTGGTTGACAACAGGGGATAGGCAACACCCTCTAAATATAATTGGGCGTCTTGGCTGCTCAGAATAACCGGAGCTACCCTTACTGTTATTGGCTTTGTAACAGAAACAGGCTCTAATTGTGCAACAACGCTTGGTTGTGTTTGCGCTATAGCGTTAGGTGAGCATATAAGCAAGTAGATACAACCTGTTAGCCAGAATACATTAAGATTTGGTCTTGTATATTTCATTTTAGTCTAGCTCCTGTTTCATGCAGCCTTATATATATGTTGCCTGATATAGAATGTTTTTACGGTTTGGTATTTAACCGCCGATTTATCTATTATTAAATCCTATGGGAAATAAAACCAAAAATCAAGTAAATAACATTAAATATCGCGCTGTATATTTATAAAGAAGTGTTATTTTATGAATGAAATCTTAATCAGACGGCTTGACTGATCATCTGAGGCATCATCGACCAAATAAATATTCCCTTTTCCGTCGCTGGCCATTCCCTCGTAATTATAAGCAAAACCAAAGGCTTTGCCCAAATCCATAAATAAATTGTATTGAAAATCATTTGAGAATTCAGATTCGGATAATTCTAATATTTGGTGACGCAAAGGCAGAGGGTAAGCTGAGCTAAGCGCTAATAACCGGCCATTTTGATAGCACAGGCTCGTTATACGGTAATTTTGCTTAAGTTGGAAAGTCCCTGTTTTTTTTCCGTTAGTGGCGTAAGTATAAATATTTTTGGGAGAAAGCAACGGGCCTTCTTCGGCAATATATAACAAACCGGTTTTATCTGAATAGGCGATTCCTTCTAATCCTTGATTTAATTTGCTGTTTTCACCCTCTATCGGAAACATGTCAATTATCTTTGCGTCCCGTGTTGTTTTTAGCACCATGCGTTGGTCTTCTGATAGTATATAAAATATATTGTGTGTTTCGTCGGCAGTAATGCCTTCTAAGTCCCAACCTCTTTTTTTATTTAATTTTATTTTGTACTTCTTAAATAATGCAGAATCTGGTTCTAATTTAAGCTTAATTTTTTTTGGTAGTTTTCCGTCAAGGCTTAATTTGTAAATAATATGTTGTTTACGATCGGCTACAGCCCACAAACTGCCCCAGGCATAAGTAAGCCCTGAAGCCCATTTAACATCGTTTAATTGATAACGGGTATATTTACAGCGGGGAGAGGGGTTAGCCTGACATGCCCCCAGCATAAATATAAATGCAATAAAACTATACCAACGATAAGATATCTTGTACACTGTTTTGGGCTTGATGTTGGGGGTTAAATGGTAAAGGCCAGTTTCCTCAGGGTTATTTCAGGCGTCTTACGTATACCCGATATTCTCCGTCTTCCTCTTTTAACCCTAAATATTCCTGGCCTGTCATTTCACACCAAGAGGGCATATCGGTTTTTATTCCTTCATCATCAGCCGCAACTTCTAATATTTGGCCGATTTCCATTTTTTTTATAGCCTGTGCCGTTTTAACAATGGGCATAGGGTAATATAGTCCTACAGTATCTAAGCTGATATCGGCTTTTATTTCGTTCATAATAGTCCACGTATCTTTATGTGAGTTGAGGTTAATCGTCTTTTGTATATAAAGGAGACATTGCCCTTAGCCGCTTTATTATAGGAGGCAATACTTTCAAGAATTGTTCCACTTGCTCTTCGGTGTTATCTTTACCCAGACTGATTACCATGGAACCGTTAGCCGTAGCCGGATCAACGCCGATAGCCGCCAGTACGGGGGAGGTTTTAAGCGCAAGCGAGGTGCAGGCGGAACCGGAGGCAACCGCAAAACCCTGCATATTCAAAAACAAAAGCATGGATTCGCCTTCCACATATTTTACGCAAAGGCTTATGTGTCCGGGGAGTCTGTTTGACGGATGTCCTGTTAGGATTATTTCCTTGATTTGTTCGGTCAATCCTTTAGTTATTTTTTGCTGCAAGCGGGTTAATTTTTCATTTATCTTGGCCATATCGCGGCCGATTAATTCGGCGGCGCATCCCATACCGACAATTCCGGCTAAATTATGTCCGCCGGCGCGTTTCCCCCCCTCTTGAGTGCCGCCTTCGATTTGAGGCAGAAAACGTACGCCGTGTCGCGCATATAAAGCGCCGACGCCTAATGGCCCATAGAACTGATTACCGGCCAAAGAGAGTAAATCTACTCCCAACTCATCTACATTAACCGGAATACTTCCCATAGCAGCCACCGCATCTGTATGTAAATATAGATTGTTATCTTTGGTTATCTGCCCTATTTTCGCTAAAGGCTGGATAGCGCCTATTTCGCTGTTAGCTAATGTGATAGAAACTAATATAGTATCGTCCCTAATAGCGGCTTCTAAGTCCGAAAGACTTATCATGCCATAATTATCCACCGGTAGATATGTGATTTCAAAGCCTTGGCGGCTTAGCGTTTTTAAAGGATGCGATATGGAATAATGCTCTATTTGGGATGTTATAATATGCCTGCCCTTTTTTTGGCGCGCTTGGGCTACGCCCTTTATGGCCAGATTATTGGCTTCAGAACCGCTGGCTGTGAAATATATATCTTCAGCTTTGGCTCCAATAAGTTTGGCTGTTTGCTCACGAGCAGTCTCCAGCGCTTGTTTGGTATCTTGTCCCCATTGGTGCAGGCTGGCAGGATTACCGTATTTATCCTTAAAATAAGGCAGCATGGCGTCTATTACTTCAGGATAAAGGGGATTAGCTGCAATATGATCAAAATATACGGGCTGCATATTAAAATCCTCCATATTATTTTAAGTCAATTGGGTTTCAATTGCGGGCTAGATATTGTAATAAAATAAAAGCAAAAATAGTATGCTGTATTTTAATAAACTTGTCAATATGTAAAAGCTGTAGTTTGCTGTACTTAGGAGACAGGAGACAGGAGACAGGAGACAGGAGACAGGAGACAGGAGACAGGAGACAGGAGACAGGAGTTTATGTTTCGGGATGTCTCATCCAGAAACATACGAAACATACGAATTGTTGACAAAACAGTACAATTACTAAACACAATATGCTATAATTAATCTGTATATTTACGACTCAAATTGGCTGTATGTGCAACCTAATCTAAGGATATTAAATGAAACTGATTGATCTACATACTCATTCTTTATTTAGCGACGGGGTTTTATTACCCTCTGAACTTGCCCGCCGGGCACAGGTCTCCGGTTACAGCGTGCTTGGAATAACCGATCATGCGGATATATCCAACCTTGACCATATTGTCTTGCGGCTGGCTAAAGTATGCGAGCAGTTATCGGCTAAAGGGCAAATTAAGGTTGTTGCCGGTATAGAGCTAACCCATGTACCGCCTGATGATATTGCGGATTTGGTTAAAGAAGCCAGGGCCTTGGGGGCGCAATTAATCATTGTGCATGGCGAGACTATTGCCGAGCCGGTAGCCCCGGGCGCTAATTTAGCCGCTTTGAGCTGTCCTATTGATATACTGGCGCATCCGGGTCAGATTAGCTTAACCGAGGCAAAACTGGCGGCTGAATCCGGGGGTTATCTTGAAATATCGGCAAGAGGCGGTCATTGCCTTAGCAATGGACATGTGGCGCTTATGGCTAAAAAAGCGGGCGCTAAGCTGATTTTAGGCAGCGATGCACATGCCCCCGGGGACTTACTTAACCTTGATTTTGCGCAGAAAGTAATTTGCGGCGCAGGGTTGACTGAAGCTGAGGCTGAGGCTGTATTTAATAATGCTGATGAACTGGCTGACCGGATAATGCAAGATTAAAGAATTGTCATGCCGAGGCTGAAAGCCGAAGAATCCGCGCTCTATTTCTATGGGAGATTTGGCAGAATAAGGCGTTATGTGAAGAAAAAATAAACAATGAGGCAAGTAAATGACTTTAGAAGAATTTAAGCAAAAATTTCAAGAATTAAGGAAAAAAGGTTTTGTAAAATCCCTTAGGAAAGGACCTACCGGTATTGGATTTACATTTGAGACTTTAATGGGGGTGTATGAAAATAATTTGGCTTTGCCTGATATAGACGGCATTGAAATTAAAGCACACAGAGATAATTCCAATAGCATGATTACATTGTTTACTTTCAACAAAAAAGCATGGCAAATAAATCCATTGGAAGCTATTAGAAAATATGGAAGTTATGATGATAATGGACGTTTAGGAATGTATTATACTATGTCGTTGACTCCTAATAGCGCAGGTTTATTTTTAACCGTTAATAATGAAGAAATTTCAGTACAACATATTTCTGGAGAAATTATTGCAACATGGCAATTATCAATTCTTGCAGAAAGGTTTTCACAAAAGGTTCCAGCATTATTATTTATTTCGGCACACACAGAGGAAAGAGCAGGTATAGAGTATTTTCATTTTTATAGAGGACAATTAATGAGAGATACTACAAAAGAATTATTATCGGAATTGTTCAAAACTGGAAATTTATTGGTTGATTTAAGGTTGCACGATAAAGACACAATGGCGAGAAATCATGGAACTGGTTTTAGAACATTTGAGGATAAACTGCCGTTGTTATTTAAAAAAATAGAGGATATATGATGGTGATGATTTCAACGCCAAAATATGAGGATATATGATGGTGATGATTTCAACGCCAAAATATATTGATACAACTTGGGACTTTAGATATGCAAACACTAAAGAATATACGCATTGTTTCCATAACTACCCTGCAATGATGATACCCCAAATAGCGAATAAACTTATTAATCTTTACGGTAAAAACGCAAAAACTCTTTTTGACCCATATTGCGGAACAGGCACGTCGCTTGTTGAAGCAAATTTAAAAGGAATAAATGCTTATGGAACTGATTTAAACCCAATGGCAAGATTAATAGCGGAAGCTAAAACAACAACATTTGAATTACAGATATTAGATCTATATTTAAAAGAATTTAATGATTTTATATTTTCACTAAATTTTGGTATTGAAAAAATTAATATAGTTTTTCCTAATTTCAAAAATATTGATTTTTGGTTTAAAAAGGAAACCAAAGAGAAATTAGCAAACATAAAATATTTTATAAACAATATTAAAGATGAACGAGTTAAAAAATTTTTCTTGGTGGTTTTTAGTGAGACCGTAAGAGAAAGTAGTTTAACAAGAAATAGTGAATTTAAGTTATACAGAATGTCAGAAAAACAAAGAGAGAATTTTAATCCAGATGTATATGGGATGATTAATTCTAAGTTAGCTCGTAATAGAATAGGCCTAAAAGATTATCTTGAGCAAAAAAAAATAGTGCAAAAACAAACATTTGTCGCTTTAATTCTGCTGAAAAGATAGTCGAAATAGAAGAAAATTCTATTGATATAGTTGTAACCTCTCCTCCTTATGGAGATAGTAGGACCACAGTTGCTTATGGTCAGTTTTCTAGATTGTCAAACCAATGGCTTGATATTGAGAATGCAAGTCAAATTGATAATCAATTAATGGGTGGAAAAGCAAAAAAAATTAAAAAAATTGGTATTAATATTATAGATGGGACTATTGAAAAAATTGCGGATAAAGATGAAAAAAGAGCAAGAGATGTTTACAGCTTTTATGTAGATTATAGTAAATCAATTGCTAATGTTTCTAAGCTTATAAAGAGAAATGGACATGCTTGTTACGTTGTGGGAAATAGAAGAGTAAAAGACACAACACTTCCAACTGATGAAATAACAAAATGCTTGTTTCAGGAGCATGGATTTAAATATCAAAATACTTTTGTTAGGAATATACCAAATAAAAGAATGCCAAGTAAAAATAGCCCAACAAATGAAACAGGCAAAAAGGCAGCAACAATGAATAATGAATATATTGTTATAATGCAAAAACAATAAAACACATATTCCATTGGATATAATGCCAGCGATAAAATCAAAATTAGCATGGAGATTCTTTCTGGACGTTTAAGGCGAGTTTCCTGTAATCCAAAACCACGAGTCTTAAAATCGAAAAACATCGAACAAATCCCACAAACACATTCTTCCTTAAGATTAAATCCAAATAATCACTTCACAATACCTATGCTCTGCATCTATTATTATTAAACTCACTGTATATCTTTTAATTTCATTTACTTAAAGCAAGGCAGGCGTATGCTGTCATCCAGGTTTAGAATATATCTTAGTTTGTTTTTATGCAGTTTCTCTGTGTTTTTATATGAAATACTGATTGTACGTATTTTTTCCGTACTTTATTTGTATAATGTTCTGTTTATTATGATCTCACTGGCCATTTTGGGCTTAGGTTTGGGGGGGATTTTCTACCAATGCTATAAGAGTAAAGCCGCAAAAGAGAATGTTATCCCCTTGGAAGCGCTTATTTTGTTTCCTCTCTCTATCGATCTTACCATGATGCTTATAAATAAGTATTTCTACCTGTTTAATATTGTTATTTCTACTCTAATTACGTTGCTGCCGTTTTTCTTCGGCGGTATTATAATGGCCGCTATTTATCATAATCGTACGCAAGATAGCAGTAAATTATATTTTGTGGATTTATTAGGCGGCGCCTGCGCCTGCTTACTTTCCTTATTAGCGGTGCAATATTTGGGGGTTATAAATTCTATACTCTTAACCGGAGTTATTTCAGCTTTGGCGCCTTTGTTATTATCTGGCTGTCTTACTCCGAAGAAAACAAATCTTGTTATCCCTATAATGCTGACCACGCTTATTTTGGTTTACAGCACACTGGCTAATCCCTTTAATATAGGACCTGCGGAGCTGGCTAAGACTCAAACGCCCTTGGGCGCGATTATGAACTATCCGCGGGTAAAAGCGGTTTGGTACCGCGCTAGTTGGGATGTATACTCCCGCTGTGATCTGGTAAAGACCAGTAAAGACGACTTGCAGCGCAGTATTTATATTAACGGCGGAACAGAAGCCGTTATGTTAAAAGATCAAGATGATCTGGATATGCTGGAACTGTTCAAATATGACCTGACCTTTCTGCCCTATTTATTTAATAAAAACGATTCTGTATTAATCCTGGGCGCAGGCGGCGGGCGCGATGTCAGATTAGCGCTTTTAGCCGGAGCGCAGGATATAACGGCGGTAGAGATTAATCAGGGCGTTATAAATATGGCCAAAGACGAAGGCGCATATAATGGATATGTATACGACAATAAAAACGTAAAATTGGCGGTAGAAGACGCCCGTACTTTTGTTATGCGGGATAAAAACACCTATGACCGGATTATATTGAGCCTGGCTTACAGTTATGCCTTCTCTGATTTAAGCAGTATTGCGCAGTTAGAGAATTATTTGTTTACCAAGGAGGCCTTCAGGGAGTATTTCGATCGCTTAACGGATGAGGGAACTCTGGTAATCTTTGTGGATTATCCAGAATTGATTGAAAAATTTATTTTAACGGCGGTGGATTATTTTAATGGGCAGGGTGTGGCCACGCCGCAGGCAATGCAGCATATAACCGCGCTTGCTACCAATTACTGGTCGGGTTACGGCTATGCGCTTATAGTAAAGAAAACGCCGTTTAAACTTGAGACCAGTGAAGCCATACAAGCCAAAATAAAGGATATAGAAATAAGGCCGCTGCACTTGCCTTATTATTCGGGTGATAATGATTTTTTTAGAATGGCCGCCGGTAAGCTTACCTTATCCGAATATATAGCCAATAATTCTAATCAGCTTACTCCTTCTACTGATAATAGTCCGTTTTTTCTGGAAGTAGCTATGAATTACCGGCATAAACTTGTCTTTTTGTGTGTAATAATGATCTTGTTGCTGCTATTAGTAATTATGGCGTATTTTATTTACATTATAAGAAAACAAATAGACTATCCGAACGCATCAATCAAGGAATATAACCTTATAAAATACTTTATTCCCTATTTTACTATAATCGGTATCGGTTTTATGTTGGTGGAAATATCTTTAACCAAGCGTCTGTCTTTTTACTTAGGTTATCCTCAACTGGTGCTTGCGGTTATATTATTTTCCATATTAATAGGCTGCGGCTGCGGGGCTATGTATTCGTCTATTTTTAAGCATAATCTGGCCAAAAGGCTTTCTATAACCAGCGTTATTTTGGCTTTGCTTTTGGTTGTCATGCAACTTAGCCTTAATACATTTATTGCCTATACTGTGAGCTATCGTCTGCCTGTCCGCTGTTTCCTGCTGGCCTGTTATTTGTTTCCGGTATCCTTCTTCT
This sequence comes from bacterium, assembly GCA_024276125.1. Taxonomy (GTDB): domain Bacteria; phylum SZUA-182; class SZUA-182; order SZUA-191; family JAJRXT01; genus JAJRXT01. The sequence goes on along the minus strand of JAJRXT010000056.1, from coordinate 1,326 downwards.
TAGGTATTCCCTTTCCTGTCGGTCTTAGATTACTTAAACTGAGACTGGGAGAGGATATATCCTGGTTTTGGGGTATAAACGGTATTTCTACGGTTATCGGTTCTGTCTTATCGGTTATAATTGCTATGGTATGGGGTTTTAATGTAGTATTTTATGGTGTGGCTGTCTGTTATCTGGGGATAGCGGCTATTGCTTTTGCCTTGAACAAACGGGGATATGAATCTATATAATGCTTATAAATACCTTTTTACATATTCCCGGCGTGGGGGAGCATATTGAAAAAAAGCTGTGTAAGCATGGTATTTTCTGTTGGGAGGATTTTTTAACTAATCCGCAGGCTTATAAATTAAGCGGGGTTAAATACGATCATATCTGCCGTTATGTGCTTGACTCTAAAGAAAATATGGATAATATATATTTCTTTAAAACACTGATGCCGTATAAGCATTATTGGCGCTTATTTAAGGAATTTGAGCATAAAACAGCCTATTTGGATATAGAAACCACCGGATTATACGGTAAGCAAGATGATATAACTGTTATAGGTATTTATGACGGAGATAAGACGCAAAGCTTTGTTCATTGAAAAAACTTACATAAGTTTAAAGAGGCGATAAAAAAATATCAGCTTATTGTCACCTTTAATGGAAGTTGTTTTGATCTGCCGTTTATTGAGCATTATTTCAAAGACATACACTTTGAACAGGTGCATATTGACTTGCGTTTTTTCTTAAAGCGTTTAGGCTACAAGGGCGGATTAAAAAAGATAGAGCAGCAGGCGGGAATCTCTCGACAAAGCGATGTAAGCGGTTTAAATGGATACGATGCGGTGCGTCTGTGGCAAAAATATAGGCGCGGTAAGAAAAAAGCTCTCGATTTGCTGATAAGATATAATCAGGAAGATGTAATCAATTTAAAGACTCTTATGCACATGGGTTATGAACAAATGCGCGAAGAGTTTTTTGATGCGGTTTGCTAGCTAATATAACGTGAGTTCGACATAAGAAGAGTAGAATATTATTACATATCAAGTGATTGACGTAGATTTAGGGGAGGGGAGGGGCGCATCCCATCCCGAATCACGGGCGGGGACAAGCCGCCGCTCCTACAGTTTAATAAAATCAACGAGTTTTATGTCGAGTTCAGGTTAAAAGAACCTGAGTTCGACATAAGAAAAATTAAAAAGTTTTTATATATCAGCTAGTTGGTGTTTTGTATAGATTTGATTGACGTAAAATTTTTGTAGAAGAGTGACATATCCCCTCTTGCTGTAGGGGCGGGTTTGAAACCCGCCCCTACAAGATAACAAAATCAAGAACTTTTATG
>JAJRXT010000055.1 GCA_024276125.1 bacterium | reverse complement strand
TTCTGAGAATTGCCTCATCGCCGATTACGCCGATAATTGTTCGCTCAACCCCTTTTGAAAGATGTACGGTCAGGCCTAATGCTTCTATTTTTTCAATAATATGATCAATTTCTGACTGACTTGCGCTCTTTTTAAGTACGACGATCATTTTTTTCTCCTAAAAACAGTTTAATACATTATGTATAGATTTATTTATGATCATTACAGCTTCTGTAAATTAACTTGAGTACGACGTAAAAGTTGTTGAATTTATTAAACTGTAGTGGCCTACGGCGTGGGTCTGTGCCCCTGTCCTAAGCCCGTAATTCGGGAGGGGATGCGCCCCAATACCATTAAGTTAAGCTTTATACTACAATGAAAAGCTTTTCTTCGTCTGTCATTCTGAGGCCGGAGGCCGAAGAATCTACTCGCATACGGAGGTAGATTCTTCACTACGCTTCGTTGGCAATAACAATTTCCTTAACTTAACGGCATTGGAGACAAGCCCCTTCCCTACAGTTTAATTAAAATTTAATACTGAATATAGCATGCAAATTATAAAAAAACAAGTTTCTCAACAACGGATTTTTAAATCCGCCGGTTAGCCGGCTTAAAAGTCGGCGGCTACTCTTAGAAGTATATCCTTGGGGCTAAACATTAAAACGGAAAAGGAGTATATCGCCGTCTTGTATAAGATAATCCTTACCCTCTATATAGACTAAACCCTTGTCTTTAGCCGCATGCTCCGAGCCTAAGGAAATAAAATCATCATAATGAATAACCTCACAACGGATGAATCCGCGCATCATATCAGTATGAACCTCACCTGCTGCAAGAAGAGCCGATGTACCCCGCACAATAGGCCAGGCGCGTATTTCCTTACCCCCGGTGCAGGCGGTAAAAAAGGTTATCAAACCCAGCATATCATAGCAGGCTTTAATTATTTTATCCGTACCGCTTTGCTCTAATCCCAATTCCGCTTGGAATTCCAGGCGTTCTTTAGTATCTAATTGAGATAATTCCTCTTCGAGCTTAGCTGATATATTAATGGCAAAAGCGCCTTGCGCCCGGGCCAGCTCATGTACAATATCGGCTGATTTATTTTCGCTATTTTTAAAATCCTCTCCCAAATTAGCAATATATATAACCGGTTTAGTAGATAATAACTGTAATTGGGATAACCAGACTGACTCTTCGGTTGTAACTTGTTGGTAGGTAATTTTGTTGCCACAAGATAATTTATTTAATACCTGTTCATAAAATTGTAACTGTTCTTTCAATCGTTTATCTGAAAATTTAGTCTGCCGTTTAAGTTTAGCAACTTTGTTTTCTACAGTTTGTAGGTCAGCCAGCAATAATTCAGTATTTATAATTTCTATATCATCCGCCGGATTTGCAGCTGATCCGGTAAGCGCTACATCCGGGGATTCAAAACAGCGGACTATATGTACAATAGCATCAACTTCACGAATATGCCCCAAAAATTGATTACCCAAACCCTCGCCTTGGCTTGCACCTTTTACTAAGCCGGCAATGTCCACTATTTCTACAGAGCTTGGAACAATTTTAGGCGGGGATAAGAGAGCGGCTAGTTTATCTAAACGTACGTCAGGTACCTGTACAATGCCCTGTTGGGGCGCAATTGTACAAAAGGGATAATTGCCGACCTGTGCGCCGGCAGAGGTTAAGGCATTAAATATTGTGGATTTTACAACATTAGGAAGACCGATGATACCGCAGCTTAATGACATTATTTATACTTACTCACATATTATAATTATATCAGGCTCTTGCAAAACAACAGTCATTCCCGAATGCCTTTATCGGGCATCCAGATTGAAAAAAATGGATTCCTGCTTCCGCAGGAATGACAGGTTAAAGAGCATTTTTCAGGTTATAAGCAGTTATGGTACTAATAATCATACTGGTAAATCCTTACAGCCTAACAGGGGTCAGATTTGAGAATCTGATACCTGTTATTTCGGCGCAAGACAAGCCGAAACATCAACAGACAGAATGAGTGCAAACTTTGTACCGTAAGGCAAGTTTGTTTTAACGAATTAAATCCTCATTTATTTCTATTTCCGCCTGCTGTCTTACAGATTTAATCCAATCGTTAAATATCTGACCGGCCTTTTGGCGCCTAAGGTTAAAGGCAAATTGAGCTTTTTCTTCTTTAAACTTATCTTCAGATATAGGTTGTTTTTCCGTTATCATCATTAGATAAAATTTACCCTTATCCGCCATTTCAATTAGCGGGGCTGGTTGATTGGGTTTTAGGGCAAACAACTTAGGCGTCCAATTTTTAAGCGAACCAATACCGGGTACACCCCCTATACGCGTAAAATAATCGGTATTTTTAACTTCAAGCTCATATTCTGCGGCAATTTCATCCAGCTTTTTTCCCGATATAAGCTTATCATGGGCAGCTTTAGCCGCTTCTTTGGCCAGACGCAGACTTTCTTCTTCTGTTAAGTCCATTTCAACCCGTTGTTTTACCTCTTCTAATTCGGGAAGATAAGGCGCTTTTGTCTCCAACAGGCTGATTATGGCATAGCCGTTGTTTAATTTAACCGGTTCGCTTATTTCATCTGATACCAATTCAAAGGCCGCTTGTGAGAATTTAGGGCCGCCGAATACGCCCTTTACCCGACCGCCTTTGAAAAAATAATCTGTCTGTTTTAATTCCAACGATTGTTCTTTGGAAACATCTTCCAATTTATTGTCCATTTTACCTTTAGCGATTAATTCAGTATATGAGCGGTCAGCTGATTCTAGCGCTTTTTCCCAAGCCGCCTCTTTTTTCAAGCTAAGTTCAACTTGTGATTTTACCTCTTCCAGCGATTGTTTATGCTCTTCTTTTATGTCGGTTACCTTTATTAGATGATAGCCATAGCTTGTTTTTACAGGCTGGCTTAGCTCGTCCTTTTTTAAAGAAAATACTGCATTTTCAAATTCCGGCGCCATTCTGCCTTTGGAGAAAAAGCCTAAATCGCCGCCCTTTTCGGCATTGGTGGGGTCTTCGGAAAACTTTTTAGCAAGTTCTGCAAAATCTTCTCCTTTAAGGATTTTTTCTCTAATATTATTAATTTTCTCTCTGGCCTTATCAACTTGCTCTTTTTCCGCTCCGGCCGGCACTTTTATTAAGATATGACTGGCTTTTACTTGTTTTTCTATTTTATATTCGTCTTCATGTTCTTGGAAGTATTCTTTTATTTGTTCTTCTGTAGGTACAATTTTATCTTTAATTTGTTCCAGATCAATAAATAAATATTTAACTTTTCTCTGTTCAGAGATCAAGTATTCTTCTTTGTGCTTCTCAAAATAGCTTGCCAATTGATTATCTTCAATGGTTACTTGATCTTTATACGCTGCGGCATCAAAACAAGGTAATCGGCTTTAATCTTTTCATTTTGTTTTTCATATTCCATACGTATTTCCGTTTCAGGAACTTTAGCCCTATCGGTTATTAAATTCCCCATCTTTTGAGTCAATAGGTCATGTCTTTGTTCGGATTCAAACTCTGTCACTGAAATACCGTTAGAACGTAACAATTGTCTGTATAGATTGGCATTAAATATTCCCTGCTGTTGAAAAGCCTGATAGCTTACGATTATGTCTCTTACCTCGGCATCAGTTACTTCAAATCCATGTTTTATGGCTTCTTGGCTTACCAATTCCTTTTCTATCAGCTCATCCAAAGTCCGCTCTTTCACCCTGAGGCGTTCTAATAATTTATTAGAGAACCGCTCTCCATAGACGTTTCTATATACTCTGATTTTATTTTCAATGGCTTTATTGTAATCAACAAGGGAAATAGTATTTTTATTTACAGTGACAACTATATTTTCCTTGGTAAGACCTGAAAATCCTCCGGCGCCCCAGATAAGACCGATAGTACCTATAAAGGCGCAGATTATGATTAACAAAATTCCTTTAACTAAATATGACGAAGCATTCTTTCTTATTAATTCTAACATGTAGTTCTCCTAACAAACAGAATAACGGACTGGTACACAATTCGGTTAATAATACATATTCTGTTCAATGCTTGTCAACTAAAAAGGGGGTTTAAGGCAGGGCTACTTTTAAACAACCTACCATCTTTCAGGTTTTGGGCTAAACTTGAAATATGATTGTGCCTTATTTCAAGTTTTACGCTAAACTTGAAATGGCATCCGGTATAGTTTTGTTTAAATTTATAAATAAAGTAGGTTAAAACATATGCTAAAAGAAGGCTTAAAACAAAATAGAGTTGTAATCTATAAGAAGCGCTTCCCCAACAAAGAATTTGAATATCAAAACTTTAGCCCTTTTTTTATCAACAAAGCATTTGAATGGCAAGATAGAAGAATTACACTTCTAATAGAGACGGCGGGGCGATTACTGGGGGAATTAAACGCTTATTCAACATTGATACCCAATGTTGATTTCTTTATTTATATGCACGTAATTAAAGAGGCGACCAAATCATCCCGTATTGAAGGCACGCATACAAATATTAATGAAGCTGTTTTACCGGAAGCGGAAATTGATCCGGCAAAGCGTGATGATTGGGAAGAAGTACAAAATTATATTAAGGCAATTAACTTTTCAGTAGCTCGTCTTAAAGAATTGCCGCTTTCATTTAGGTTAATTAAACAGGCGCATAAAATCTTACTTTCCGGTGTGCGCGGTAAAGAGAAAAACCCCGGGAGTATACGCACAAGCCAAAACTGGATTGGGGGCTCACGCCTTCAAGATGCAGTGTTTATTCCGCCGCATCACCTGGAATTGCCAGACTTATTAAGCGATTTAGAAAAATTTTGGCATAATAAATCATTTAATATACCGCAAGTAATTAAAATTGCTCTAAGTCATTATCAGTTTGAAACCATACATCCATTCCTTGACGGCAATGGACGTATTGGACGCTTACTTATTACTCTGCAATTGGTCGATTGTGGTATTTTAAAGAAACCTACGCTTTATCTATCGGACTTTTTTGAACGCCATCGGGGGGAATATTATGATGCTTTAACAACAGTTCGCATAAGCGGTAATATGGAGCAATGGCTTCGTTTTTTCTTATCAGGCGTCATCCAAACCGCAAAAAACAGTACAAAGACATTTGAGCTGATTATTGCTTTGCGCCAGCATTATGAATCAAAGATTATGGCTTTTGGCAGGAGGAGGGCAAAGTTAAGTCAAAATTTGCTTTTATATCTGTTTTCTCAACCGATAGTTAATATTAATCAAGCCGCCGCCGCTCTTGGGGTAAGCTTTAATACTGCAAACAGTCTTATCGGTCTTTTTGTACAAGAAAAAATGCTTGAAGAAACAACCGGTTTTTCTCGTAATAAACTGTTCGTATTACGTAAATATCTGGATATTTTCAGCAAATAAGGCGGGATTAATAGACTCGTAAAAAGTCTGAAAGGTATAATTTTATTGATGTTTCTAATTATTCTTACGCTGTCACCCTTGAGCGAAGCGAAGGGTCCACACTCAGTATGCTTACAGATTCCGGCCTGCGGCCTCAGAATGACAGACTAAAAAGAACTCTTAATTATAGTATAGCCTTTAATAAGTCAACAACATTAGCGGCGCATCTCCGCCTAAAAGTAGGGGTAGGTTTAAAACCTACCCCTACTACAGGACAACAAAATCAAGTAAGTTTATGTCCAACTTAAGGTTACTATAAAGAAGCCCGCCTCCAACGCGAGGTATTTGCCCAACTGGAAGGATAAAAGGCGGCTTTTTTCTTAACCGGCTCTAAATCAGTAATAAATTCCCACTTATCTGATTGGGCAAGTATTTTACCAGCCAGCTCATTATGTAGATGATGCCCGGCTTTATAAGCCGATACATGCCCTATTATAGGATAACCAACCAGATATAAGTCTCCGATTAAGTCCATAATTTTGTGGTGTACAAATTCATCGGAAAAACGCAGCCCGTCATTTAATATATGATAACGCCCGATTACTATAGCATTATCCAATGAGCCTCCCTTAGCTAGCCCGTTTTTTCGCAATTCCATAATTTCATCAATAAATCCGAAAGTTCTGGCTCTGGATATTTTTTGAGTAAATATCTCTTCAGAAAAATTAAGAGTAGCCTTTTGCCCTCTTAACAAATGATGATTAAAATCAAGATTGTAGCTAATACAAAATTCATCGGCAGGAGATATCTTAACAGACTTATCCTGCGATTTTACCTCAATATCTTCATTAACGCGGATATATGTTTTAGGCAGGTTAAGTTCTCTTATACCGGCTTCATGCAATAGATAAACAAAGGGAGCGGCGCTGCCGTCCATAATGGGAACCTCAACAGCGTCCAACTCAATAATAAGATTGTCTATACCCAGCCCCGATAAAGCGGCCAACAAGTGTTCTACTGTTTGTACCTGAATATTATCCCGACAAAGCGAGGTTGCATAATTTACATTAATAATATTGCTGACTTTGGCATGAATAACAGGCTGTTCCGGCAAATCAACTCTTTTAAAGACAATCCCCGTATCAACGGCGGCAGGTTTTAGGCTAAGTCTTACCTTTTGTCCTGAGTGCAGGCCTATCCCTGAACAACTAATCGGATTCTTAATTGTTTTTTGGTATATCATCATAATAACGGTTCTTCTTATGTTTATAAAAGTTTATCTCTCAATTTTTACGCAAGTTATGAATTAACGCGAGGGGAGCGCTACTTGTTTTATTTTGTGCTTTTATACAGCATATACACAAGACACAGATACCAGCCATAACTTACGTTTAAACTGATGTTTCTTCTGTTAGTAGAGATTCCCCCTCAATTCACCGCTTTTATGCAACATTCACGCCAAAACAAAAAAGATGCTTATGTTCTATTTTAATGCCCTTTAAAATACAATAGCTTGCAACATTGTTAATCATAAAGCAACTAAATCAAAAAATTGCTATAATTGTATCAATTAAGCAATACTTTACAGGAAAAATTGGGATAATCTGAATTACCCTTTTCAAATCAACGCGTTACCAATGTGTCCAAAATGACACACAACCTTGACGGGTATTGCTTAGCCCTACTCCGCTTTCTGTTTGCGATAACCGCATTCTTTGTCTTGGCAATATAAATAGCTGCCGGCGGCTTGTACGCGTTCTAACAAAAATGAGGCGCTACATAGAGGACATTTTTTTGCTACAGGTTTGTCCCATGCAGCAAAATTACACTTAGGATATTTGGTACAGCCGTAAAAGGTTTTTCCCTTTTTAGAGCGCTTTGCGGCAATATAACCGTCGCAGCCATCCTTAGGGCAAGCAACGCCGGTAGTAATAGGTTTTGAGAAACGGCAGTCGGGATATTTACTGCACGCTAAAAATTTTCCAAAGCGGCCGTTTTTTACTACCATTTGATTGTTACATTCAGGACATACCTCATCGGTTTTTTCCTCTTACTGAATATGAATTTTTCCGTCTTCATCACGCTTAAAATTGCCGGTAAAACGACATTCGGGATAACCGGAGCAAGCCAAAAATTCTCCATTGCGCCCCCACTTTATATTAAGCGTCTGCTTACACTTAGGACAGTTTAATTCGGTTTTTATGGCCTCTTGCTTTACGTTTCGCATTTTGGTTTCGGCTGTTTGCAAAAGCTCATTAAACGGCTGATAAAAATCCTGTAATGATTCAACCCAATTAAGCGTGCCTTCCTCAATCTTATCCAATTGATTTTCCATCTGAGCGGTAAATTCTACATTTAATATTTCAGGAAAGTGGTTAACCAGCAATTCATTTACTAAGGCGCCCAAATGTGTAGGCATAAAGCGTTTTTTGATTTTTTCTACGTAACTACGGGTTATTATAGTCGATAAAATATTAGCGTAAGTGCTGGGGCGTCCGATTCCGTTTTCCTCCAGCGCCTTTACTAAAGTAGCTTCCGTATAACGCGGCGGCGGCTGTGTAAAGTGTTGTTTAGGGGTCAATTCATGCAGTTTCAGCTCATCTCCCGCCTCTAAGGGCGGTAATTGCTGTTGTTCTGTGGCGTCTTCTTGTTTATCTTCTGATTTTGCCTGCTCGTATACTTTCATAAAACCTAAAAAACGGATTATACTGCCCTTAGAACGAAAGATTCCTTTACCAACCTTTATATCCACACTGGTTGTATCAAAAACAGCCGGTTTAATTTGGCTGGCTAAAAATCGTTTCCAGATTAATTCATACAATTTGTATTGATCAGTATCCAGTTGAGCTTTTAGCGATTCTGGTGTACGAAACAATGAAGTAGGACGTATAGCCTCATGCGCGTCCTGAGCGTTTTGCTTGCTTTTATATACTGGCGGGGTTTTCGGCAGATATTCCGCTCCCAGATTTTCTTTAATATACTTGCGGGCTTCCGTCTGCGCCTCTTTGGCTACCCGCACCGAATCGGTACGCATATAGGTAATCAACCCCATAGGGCCGTCTTTGGTTTCTACGCCTTCATATAATTTTTGGGCGACCATCATGGTTTTTTTAGCCGTATAGCCCAATTTACGAGCTGCATCCTGCTGCAGGTGACTGGTAATAAAGGGAGCCTGAGGTTTACGCTTTCTTTGTTGCTTTTTTATATTATGAACAATAAATTTATGCTCTTTTAAGTCATCGGTTAGACCTTGAGCTTGGCTCTCGTTTATTATTTCTACCTTTTTATCTTCCCATTTATGCAGACGCGAAAGAAATACAGGCGGGGTATCTGCTTCTAATTTAGCGGTAATAGACCAGTATTCCTGAGATTTAAAGGCTGTTATTTCCGCCTCACGCTCACAAATCATACGTACCGCCACCGATTGCACACGACCGGCGCTCAAACCGCGCTGCACCTTTTTCCACAACAACGGGCTTATCTTATAACCGACTAGGCGGTCCAGGATTCGGCGGGTTACTTGGGCATTTACTCGTTGATAGTTTATTTCCTGCGGATTTGCTACTGCTTCCAAAATCGCTGATTTGGTAATTTCATTAAATTGCAGGCGGAAAATCGGTTTATTTTTTACTTCTTGCGCCACATGCCAGCAAATAGCTTCACCCTCACGGTCCGGGTCAGTTGCTATATATACATTGTTTACTGTTTTGGCTGCTTTTTTTATTTCACTGACAACCTTTCCTTTTCCGCGGATAGTAACATATTTCGGGGAGAAGTCATTCTCTATATCTACCCCCAATTCTTTTTTGGGAAGGTCTTTTATATGCCCCATACAGGCCAACACTTTATATTTTGAGCCCAAAAATTTGCTTATAGTCCTGACTTTTGCCGGAGACTCAACTACAATTAATGATTTATCTGCCATAATACCCCTTTTGTTTACATATAGGAATTTATATAATTACTAATTAATGCAAATTTCTTGTAGGGGAGGAGTTTATCCCCTCCCGTTTCCTAGGGCTTAGGACAAACCGCCGCCCCTACAAGATAATAAAACAAATGTAGCCGCCGACTTTTAAGTCGGCCATTTTGCGGGTTAAAAACCCGTATCTACATTTAGGATAAAGTTAGCGCACTTTATTGCGCGGATTTAGTTACCTTAAAGGCAACTTTCAGCTTTGCCTGGAATTCATGAACCTGATTTTCAACAATTGCTCCTCTTAGTTCTACGACTTCAAACCAAGATAATCCAACCAATGTTTCCGAGGCTTTGGCAATAGCGTTTTTAATGGCTTCCTCATAGCTCTTTTCAGAAATACCGACCAATTCGATTAATTTATACGTTCTTTCCATAATATCAGTTCTCCTTAATAGGTATGAGTTTATTTCTTTAAGTAGACGAATTATATGCAAAATTTTATCTAAAAGTAAAGCCTATTTCTCTTGGCTTATCCGGCAAATGAAAAACCGGTACATAAATGCGGCTTGTCGCCGCCGCATAAATATGTTATAGATAAGCTCAAAGCCATATAATCTATACTATAATCTAACCATAATTTAAAGTAAAAAATGAAAAGCGACAAACAAACATCTCCGGTTAAAAGTTTCAAATTGATCAAACGCACTAAATCCGACGAATGGATAGAACAAGAGCAAGAACTAATTATTGAAGAACCTCTACAGATATGCCTAGATAAAACGCCGTATGTAACCATAATGCGTACCCCCGGTAAAGAAAAAGAATTGGCGGTGGGTTTTTGTTTTACGGAAGGAATTATTAACGGAATAGGGCAAATCAGATTGATAGAGCATTGCGGCTCTGGAGCTGAAGGAAACAATGCAATAAATGTTATTGATCTATCACTAAATCGGCCTGCCGATTTACCGCTGCCCAAAAGAAATATAGATATCCGCTCCAGCTGTTCAATCTGCGGGCTGACTACTATAGAAGAGCTGACGAACAAATTAGATAAGATATTATCCAGCGTAGAGATTAAGGCCGGCAAATTATATAATATGCTGAATAAAATGGAAGAGCAGCAGAGGCTGTATTTTAAAACCGGTACTACGCATGCGGTGGCTTTGTTTGATAAATCGGGTAGTTTGATAACTTGCGCTGAAGATACCGGCAGGCATAATGCTTTTGATAAAATTATCGGACACTGTCTTATTTATGAAATAAATATGGGAGATACGATTGCGATTTTAAGCGGCAGGGCTAGCTTTGAAATGGTGGTAAAGGCGGTACGCGCACGAATCCCGATAATTGCTTCAGTCTCCGGTACCACGTATCTTGCGGCACAGCTTGCGCAAAGGCTGGGCTGTACGCTTACCGCCTATCTGCGCGGTAATACTATGGAAGTCTATACGCATGCACAGCGGGTAATAAAGGATTGATTTTTTTAATAGTATAGGAAATCCCATTTTTCCCTTTGTAGACGCCGACCTTTAGGTCGGCTATCGCTCACGTTAGCTCAAGGTTTGCTTTGTGTGTCTGACAGTTGCGGATCCACCATACTTAACCTGAATTCGACATAAGAAAAATTAAAATGTTTTTATATATCAGCTAGTTGGTGTTTTGTATAGATTTGATTGACGTAAAATTTTTGTAGAAGAGTGACATATCCCCTCTTGCTGTAGGGGCGGGTTTGAAACCCGCCCCTACAAGA
>JAJRXT010000004.1 GCA_024276125.1 bacterium | reverse complement strand
TACTTACTTTTACAGAGAGTGGCGGATTCGGGGTAGCTTACCGGCTGTTTGGCGCTCTATAAATATGTAAGAAGAGCTTTTATACAAGACCCCTTAATCCACCCTACGGTAAAATTTTTATTTTTTTTGCGTAACATGAGTTATTTATAAAGAGTAAACCTTGGGGGAAACCCTTCTTGAAAAAATGGTTATCCCCCAATACTGTTGCCTTAAAGACAAGTTTGACAATGAAGAGTCTTTTTTAGCCTGTCATTCTGAGGCTTAAAGCCAAAGAATCTCTTCGCAACAGCGAGTAGATTCTTCATTCTGCTTCGCTTCATTCAGAATAACAAAGACCTTAAGTCAACAGTATTGGGCGTACCCCCTCCAATTATATATAAAGGGGTAGATTTAAAACCTACCCCTACAGGATAACAAAATTTATATCAGCCTCATAATATATAGCAATTACCTGAAAAAATAGATTATAAAACTTTCATGACAGGGTATGGTTCTTATTTAAAGAAAGTTTTGTAAGAAACTCATGAGTAAGTAATTATGAATAAAACGGGTTTAGTATTATTTTTTTTGATCTGCGGGCTTATTTTTCCGTACGGCTGCCAGGGACAGCCGGCGGAAAAAACTCAAGTTAAAAAAGCATCGGCAAGGGCGGCTATAAAAATGGAGCAAATACGTCAACCGGCGGTAGCAGGAACATTTTATCCGGCAAATTCTGCTAAACTGGATGCTGTCGTAGGTGATTTTTTACAAAAAGTACCTAAAACCACAATAAACGGAGAAATAACGGCGCTTATTTCACCTCACGCAGGCTATGTATACTCGGGCGGGGTGGCAGCATATGCCTACAAGCTGCTGGAAGGATTACAATTTGAAACGGTAGTGGTAATAGCGCCTAGTCATTATCATCCATTTATGGGCGCTTCAATATATAATAAAGACGGCTACCGCATACCCTTGGGCGTGATTCCAATTGACCAAAAACTGGCTGGACAGATTGCATCGCACAACGATAAAATAAGCTTTGTGCCCAAAGCTCATGCACAAGAGCATTCCTTAGAGGTACAACTACCATTTCTAAAAAAAGTATTGGGTGATTTTAAACTGGCGCCTATAATTATAGGCTCTCAGGATATGACAACGTGTAAAATGCTGGCGGAGGCAATAGCAGCAAGTATTAAATGCCGCAAGGCGCTGATTGTCGCCAGCTCAGATTTATCTCATTTCCATAGTTATAAAAAAGCGGTAGAACTGGATAAACTGGTGATTGACAGGGTGGAAAAATTTGACCCCGAAGGATTATACCAAGATATAACCAACGATATAAGCGAAGCCTGCGGCGCTGCTCCTATAATAACCGCTCTTTTAGCGGCTAAGCTACTGGGCGCAGATAGGGCAAAAGTGTTAAAATATGCCAATTCCGGCGATGTAACCGGTGATATAAGCCGCGGAGTAGTGGGTTATATGGCGGCGGCGATATATAAAAAGGGCGCCGGCGCACAAGATGCCGATACAAAAAAAGATAAGGCAGGTATAGATATGGGGCTTAGCCAACAAGAGAAAAATGAACTGCGCCGTATTGCGCGCACTACCATAGAACAAGTGTGCAGAGGTAAGAACCCGCCGGATTTTACTCCGCTTACGCCCACTTTAAATGAAAAGCGGGGAGCTTTTGTCACTCTGCACAAAAAGGGGCGGCTTCGCGGTTGTATCGGTTATATTCAGGCGATAAAACCGCTATATAGCGTTATATCAGAAATGGCAGCGGCAGCGGCGCTAAAAGACCCGCGCTTTACCGCAGTAAACAGTCGTGAATTAGATGATATCGAGATTGAGATTTCAGCGCTTACGCCTATGAGAAAAATAAACAATATCGATGATATTGTGGTAGGCAAACACGGTATTTACATCAAACAGGGCTTTAATTCGGGCTTATTATTACCTCAAGTTGCTACTGAAAATAATTGGGACCGGCTTACTTTTATAAAGCAGACTTGTTTTAAGGCTGGATTACCCTATAATGCCTGGCAGGATAACTCTACTGAAATACATATTTTTTCCGCTGATATATTCTAATATTTATATTACCCCATGAAATTAAAATTAGGCCAAAAGTTACTGCTGTCTATCGGAACGGTTGCTATATTACTTGTCAGTACATTATTTGGCTGGTTAACTTCCCGTGAAGAAATAATATTTTTGCGCGAAATTCGTCAGCGCGCCCGAAACTATTCTGAGCATATTGTATTATTACGTCATTGGATAGCCGACCAAGGCGGAGTATATGTATTAAAAAAAGAGGGCATAGAAACTAATCCTTATCTAAAACAAATACCGGATATACAAAGCGAGATTACAGATACTGATGGAAAGATTTATACGCTTAAAAACCCGGCCGTAGCTACCAAGGAATTATCCGAATATGCCAAAGCCGCTGGTGTGGCTTTGCAGTTTCGCTTAACCAGCCTGAAATATTTAAATCCTGATAATGCGCCTACAGAATTTGAACAACAGGCGCTGCTTAGCTTTCAGCAGAACAAAAAGAAGGAAGCCTCTTTTATTGAGTACAAAGATAATACAGCTGTCTATCATTACATAGCCTCTTTATACATAAAAAAACCATGCCTTAAATGTCACGCTACACAGGGATACAAAGTGGGTGATGTCAGAGGCGGTATCAGCATCAGTATACCTGTTTATAATGAAATTATACAATTTAAAAGAAATAGAAGCTTATTATACCTGCTGGCGGTTTTTTTTAATTTAAATATTGTTTTATTGCTCTACTTATTAATCAGGCACTTTGTAACCAAACCACTTGGAATTTTAGAAAATGCGGCGCAAGGTTTTGCCAGCGGCATGCTAAACCAAAAATTAGAGCTTAACACCGGCGATGAGATTGAAAATTTGGCCTCTCAGGTTCAAAATATGGCGTATAATCTTAAAAAATATTATACGGAATTGGAAACTGCAAGTAACAGTTTGGAGAAAAGCCAGGCTCAGATGAGCCATATAGAGCGGCTAAGTAATGTGGGAACTATTGTGGCCGGAGTTGCTCATGAATTAGGCAATCCATTAAGTAATATTATTTATGAAATAGAAAATCTAAGGGATTTTTTTATAAAAATAGATAAATCGGACAGCTTAAAATTGTTTGAAACGGAGATAAACCGCATTATCGATATTGTAGAAGAGTTGCAGGGGATTACCAGACCGGCAGCCAAAAAAGAAAAAGCGATAAATATCAACAAATTGCTGGCAAGTCCTGTCTTTTCTATATTTTTCGATAAATTGGGCAGAAAGGGTATCAAAATTGACTTATCTTTAGATAAGCAAACATCGATGGTTAAAGCAGATAAAACCAAGCTGACTCAAGTACTTATTAATCTTATTCGCAATGCGGAAAATGCTATGCCCAACGGCGGCAGGCTGCGGATATGTACCGCTAAAACCAAGGTCTATTTTAAAGATGAGAACCTTTATAAAACAGTCGTAGAATTAAAAATTTGCGATAATGGTACAGGCATCCCCCAAGATCAACTAACCCATATTTTTGAGCCGTTTTTTACCACCAAAGGAGCAATGGGAACCGGTTTGGGTTTATTTATATCCTATAAAAGCATTAAAGAACACGATGGTATAATCGAAGTGGAAAGCACAGAAGGCGAGGGTACCGTATTTATTATAAAACTACCGCAAATATAGCAATTATTGGCAGAAACACCGTAGTGTCCGGTTAGGTTTTTGCATACCGGAAAAATCAATAATTCTGGTAAGTTATCAAATGATATTCCTTATATTTCATCCCTCCTGGGAGGAGAGGATTAAGGATACCATCAACTGTCATTCTTAAGGCCATAGGCCGAAGAATCTGCTCGCATACGTAGGGGAGATTCTCCACTCCGTTTAGTTCAGAATGACAGATATCTTAACCTGAGTTCGACATAAAAGTTGTTAATTTTGTTGTCTTGTAGGGGCGGGTTTCAAACCCGCCCCTACAGCGGGAGGGGATGCGCCCCTCTTCTACAGAAATTTTACGTCAATCAACTCTATACAAAACACCAACTAGCTGATATATAAAAACAGTTTAATTTTTCTTATGTCGAACTCAGGTTA
>JAJRXT010000054.1 GCA_024276125.1 bacterium | reverse complement strand
TTTCAAACCCGCCCCTACAGCAAGAGGGGATATGTCACTCTTCTACAAAAATTTTACGTCAATCAAATCTATACAAAACACCAACTAGCTGATATATAAAAACATTTTAATTTTTCTTATGTCGAACTCAGGTTAGTATAGTAAATCCCATTTTAATGCCCAAGAAAACAACCCGTTATGTGCTGTCTGGTACTCAGACCCCGACAGTCTCAAACCAGTGTTGGATTTGAGAATCCGACACCACAATTCCACATCGTTAGGTGCGCTAAGTTTAGTTAGATATAAAATTAGTTTAACTTATTTATAAAAGACAAAACCTTTAAGAATCCTTTTTGAAGAAAGTGTTCTTACAACTCCTCCCAAAAACTTTCAATCTAAATAATTCTTACCCTGCAATATGTACATAACATGTTACTAGCATGTGTGGTATTGTATGTTGGTATACTCACATACTGACCCGCATATTTTATAAGATATAGCAATTATGCTTAACTCTGAGAATTCTTCAGGCTAAGGACATATAATTGGCAGAAAAAACCTACATATGGAAGCAAAAACTGTATTTAAGCTGCTTATTGTTATTACTAGTATATGGCGTGAGCTATGCTCGGGCAGCAAATATTGCAGTAATCAAAAGCGCTTCAATCAAACCCTATAATCAAGCATTAAGTGGTTTTAAATCAGTAAACAGCGCTCAGATTACAACATATGACTTACAGCAAAATACAAAACAGGGAGAAAATATTGTAGCTGCAATCAAATCCCAAAAACCTGATATAGTTTATGCAATCGGCACTAAAGCCGCCGTAATTGCAAAAGAAAATTTTAAACAATTACCTATTGTATTCTCCATGGTCTCCAGACCGAAAAAATACGGTTTAGACAAACCTAATATAGCCGGTATTTCTATAAATATTCCTCCTGAAACACAGTTTCGCATATTAAAAACAACCTTTAAAAAAAATCTACGTCTGATAGGTGTAATATACAATCCTGAGAATACTAACGAAAAAATAAAAAGAGCTAAACAGGCGGCCGATCAGCTGGGCTTAAAACTATTACCCGAAGCCGCTCATTCATACCATGATATTCCTAAAGTCCTCAGAGAGGTATTGAATAATATAGAAGTCCTGTGGCTGGCAATGGATGAGGTTATATTAAATAAATTAACCATAAAGCATATAATTTTGTCTGCCACCAGACATAAAATACCTATTTTGGGATTCTCCCCCAGATTTATCAAAGACGGGGTACTGCTGGCATTAAAAACAAACTATTTTGATATGGGGGCACAGGCGGCCGAGCTGGCGATTGATATGCTTAATCAAAAAAAACCGGATGCCTATAAAATAATCCCCCCCCGAAAGATAATCCCGGTAATTAATGTAAAAGTAGCTAAATTCTTAGGGCTGGAAATCCAACCCGAGATATTGGAGCAAAGTGAACTCTACAAATAACAATGAAAATAAGCAACTGGAATCTAAAAAGCCTAAATTTGGATTAAGGGTTAAGATAATATCTATTGTTATTATTTTTATAATATTAATGGCTGGCAGTTTTGTGTTATTTTTCATTTACCAACAGAGGAAAACTCTGATTACCGATACCGAAAATGGGGTATTTCTTTGGCTCTAAACCTGGCATATGACAGTGAATACGGGGTTTTGGTCAAGGATAAAATAATACTTAAGCAATTATTAGATAATATCTTCAAAGAGAAAAACATACTACATGTTGTGGTATTTGACGAAAATGTGTCGCCAATAGTAATGCTTAATCAACTTTCAAAAACCCATGCCCAAACATCTAATGCAATTCCCCTTACAACAATTGCCCTATTTAACAACAATAATAAATATGTTTCGGAGATCAAGGCCGGCACGCTAAAAATTAGCGTACCGGTTAAAACATATAACGAAGAGCTTATAGATTATGAGTCATTGTTGGAAGGCGAGCCTGATATAACACCTCAAACAAGCTCTTCAGGCAGTACAATTATTGGTTATATCAGTATGGAAATTTCCTTAAAGGAAACAATCAGCAAGCTTGTCTATATTCGCAACTGGTGTATTATTATAATCGGCCTGCTCTCAATGACATTCGCACTTTTACTATCCAAAATTATAAACGCTATGGTTATTAATCCTATCAGTATATTTGCTCATGGAGCAAGAGTAATCGCCAATGGTAATTATGATCAACAAATAGATATATCCACCCATGATGAGATCGGGCAGTTGACAAATGCCTTTAACCACATGGTTCGTATGGTTTATAACCGGACGAATGAATTGAAAAAACTAAACCTTCTTCTTGTAGAACAGAACGAAAAACTCCGTGAGATGGATCGCCTAAAAACTGAATTCTTAGCCAGTATGTCTCATGAGCTTAGGACTCCGCTAAATGCCATTATCGGTTTTTCCAAGGTTATGTTAAAAGGCATTGACGGACCGATATCTGATTTACAAAAAAATGATTTAGATATTATTTGCAGCAGCGGCGAACACTTGCTGGTATTAATCAGCGATGTATTGGATTTGGCTAAGATTGAATCCGGCAGGCTGGAGCTTCATAAAGAAACATTAGATATAGAAGATATCCTAAATAGCGTGCTTGATAAATGCAGGCCGCTGGCTGATGAGAAAAAAATAAGCCTGACTAAAAATATAGACGGCAAATTTCCTCCGCTTCTAGCCGATAAAACCAGAGTAAACCAAATTTTGTTGAATATAATATCAAATGCTATTAAGTTTACTTATGATGGAGGAGTCACTGTATCGGCTGAGGTAGAAGACAATGACTTACTTATCAGCATATCTGATACGGGTATTGGCATAAAGAAAGAAGACATTCCTAAGATATTTGAGCGGTTTCGGCAATTAGACGGTTCAAATATCCGCAGAGAGGGAGGAACCGGTCTGGGACTAGCAATTACTAAAGAGCTGGTAGAAATGCACGGAGGAACAATACAAGTAAAAAGCGTACCGGGAGCCGGAAGCGCTTTCTATGTACGCATACCCTTAAAGTAAATTACTCAAAAATGTGCATAATATACGTACAAAAAGTTGACAAAAGTACGTAAGATTGGTACACTGTTAGTGTGGTGAGTTTAATATGCTATGGGGTTAAGGGAGGCTTAAAATGGATAACGAATTGGAAATATTAGAGTCCCACGAGATAAGTAATGAGGATTCTAAATCAATTGTAGAATTACTAGAGACAATAGAAAAAGAGGGAAAAATAAAGAACTAATAGAGCATATTAAAGGTTATGAATTATTTTGGGATGATTTTTCTGTACAAGAAGATCAAAATAGTTTTTCTCTTTGCGTCCTAACGAATACTTCAAATAATATACTAAACACAGAAGAGATAGAACAATTAGAAGCCGAGATAGATTTATCTAGTTTTATTAATTATGCTCTTAGGTTTGCTCAAATGGGGTCTCAAGATATTGAAAAGCTCAATGAAATTTTTGTAATGTTTGCCGAAGGACTAGAAAAAGGAATAATTAATACGGACGATATTAAATCTTGTTCTGCATTAAAAATGCTTAAACAAGCTGGAGTAATTAAGAAAATTAAACAGTACGTTACTGTTTGGCGTACAAACAATACCCTGTAATATAGGATAATGAATTTAACGTCTTCATTGTTTAATAAAAATAGGTGGGAAGTATTATGAAAAGACGCGTAAATTTTACAATTTCTGATGAAGCTTATGATGCGCTTATCAAGGTAAGTAAGCAGACAGGTCTGTCTCTAAGCGAGATTGTAAGGAATGCAATCAGGATGTATAAATGGGCTAAAGAAGAAACTGAGGCAGGGAATATCCTAGTTTCCAGAAACCCAAAAGACAAATCTAAAATAGAAATGCAAATATTGCCTTAAGTTTTAATAAGCATTCTTTTAAAACCGCCTGCTAAAGGCGGTTTTTTTGTTTCAGTTGTATATTAATTACACTTTAAAGAAATATTCTTATATTATGAGTAAAGAAATAACGATAGAAATACCGGAAGAGCTTGCAGAAGTAACTGAAGAATTTAAAAATGAAGAATCAGAAAATTACTTTGTCGCTTTGCTAAAGGCAAATCAAATCTTTTTGGAACAAAAAACCGCCAATATGCGCACAAATTTTTTAATTTGGCTAATGATGGTATTTACGACGGCTATCTTTTCAACTCTGGTATTGCCTTTCTTGATTGCGCTAAAAATTGCAAATCTTTCAGAGGCTGTTATATTGGCATTAATTGCCGGAACAGTTGCAGAATTAGGCGGAATGCTGTATATTGCTACTAATTTTTTATTTCAGCGTAATAAATAGAAAATAATGAATGACCAAAAAAGCTCTGCATCGGTTTTATGTAATTATTGCACATCTAGCGCTTAGCCTGCTTTTAACCTATCCGCTTGTTTTAAAGTTTTCCACCGATATTTTAGGACCGCCGGAGGATAATCTACAGGCAATCTGGAATTTTTGGTGGGTAAAGCATGCCCTGTTAAATCTTGGCGCTCATCCTTATTATACGGATTATTTATTTTATCCCAATGGAACCAGTCTGGCGTTTCACAGCCTGTCTTTGTTTAACAGTCTGCTGGCTGTTCCGCTGCAATTCTTCTTAAATCCAATAGTATGTTATAATCTGCTGATTATACTTACCTTTGTCTTATCCGGCTTGGGTATGTATATGTTGTCTTATGAGCTTACCTCACATGCTCCCGCTGCATTTATTGCAAGCTTGGTGTTTGCCTATTCCCCGTTTCATTTTGCGCAGGCTGAGCATCACCTTCAGGTAGCCAGTATTCAGTTTATTCCTTTTTTTATATTGTATCTAATCAGGTTATTTGAAGAGCCCTGTATAAAAAATACCCTGTTGGCCGGTATGTTTTTATTGTTAGCTGCATTATGTTCTTGGTATTACCTGTTTTATCTTGGTATATTTTGTATTGTTTTTTTGATATACCGGCTGGCGTTTACCCCGCCTACCCGAAAAAGCTATATTTCCTTTATATGGATGTCTATCTTCTCCGCCGTACTTATCGCCCCGTTTATTTATCCGCTGCTTAAAGAAAAATTTACAGGAGCGCATTATTTTAAACATTATATGACTAAAGCGCTGGTGGAGCGGTTTTCGGCTGATTTAGCGGCTTTTTTTCTACCCTCTTTTATGCACCCGCTGGCAAGTATTCCGCTTAGACGACTTTATCTATCTTTAAGCGGTAATGCGGCTGAAGCAGTGGTCTTTGTGGGATATACGGTATTAATCCTATCGGCTTACGCCGTATATAAGCTGAAGTTTAAAGAAACCGGCTTATGGATTATCTGCGGGCTATTGTTCGGTATACTGGCCTTAGGTCCTCGGCTTCATTTTATGGGGCGGAAAATTTTTGCGTCTATACCAATGCCGTATGAGCTGTTATATAAGATACCGCTGGTTAATATCAGCAGAGCGCCTGCTCGTTTCACGGTTATGCTCTTGTTTTCTCTGGCCGTATTAGTGGGCTATGCGGTGTCCCGTATAGGCCATAGCAAAACAGGCGGCAAGCTGCCTTTAGTATTATGCGGCGGGCTTATTTTGTTTGAATCTCTATCCCTGCCGATGACCATTTGTAATCCCGATATAGTAACTCAGTCCGCTTTTATACAAAAGGCCTTCAGCGCTGATACGGATGATTATGCTATATTGGAGTTGCCGCTTATGAAATATTTAGCCGGTAATATTGCCATGTATCGTCAAACCAAGCATCATAAAAAAATAACCGGCGGAAGTATATCGCGCCTGCCGCATCAGGCTGCCCGGTTCATACTTACTAGTCCGCTTAAACAGTTGGTTGAAAATAATGAGCCGCTGGATGATAAATTTTTTATTGACTTAAAATCCATATTGATTGAAAATCAAATAAAATATATAGTGTATAATCAATATTTATATGATAAAATCAGCGGGATAAAATTGTACGGATTACTTACTAAAAATTTTATTACGCTTGCCAAATCAAAAAATGGTATAATAATCTTTAAGGTCTATTAGGGGCAAGGGGCGAGGCGCTGTTGACTTATGAGAACAGTCATTCTGAATGAAACGAAGTGGAGTGAAGAATCTGCCCGCGTATGCGAGTAGATTCTTCGGCTTTTAGCCTCAGAATGACAGTCAGACTGGTAGGTTGGGTTGAGGCACGAAACCCAACATTAAATCTGCGGGTAAGCAATATACTCACTACCCTAGCGGCACAATAGTATATAGCATAAGAAAATGAAAACATTTCAAGAGATAAAAAGAATAATCCAAAGTAATAAAAAGGATTTGGAAGATAGGTTTGGAGTGCGTAGAATAGGGATATTCGGCTCTTATGTTAGAGGGGAACAAGATAGAAACAGTGATTTGGATATGCTGGTAGATATACAACGCCCTGTCGGACTGGTTAAGTTTATAAAACTTGAAAATTACCTATCGGATATTTTGGAAATAAAGGTGGATATGGTAACCAAAAAGGCTCTAAAACCTTACATCGGCAGGGAGATTCTAAAAGAGATTCAATATGTATAAAGAAAAAGCAGGGCGGGTGAAAAACGAAAGCATAAATTAACCACAAAGAACACAAAGGGTTTTAAATAATTTTATTATCTCTTTGTGACCTTTGTGGTTCCATCATTTTTTTAATTCATGTTACGCAAAGCTTGTCTCTTTGTGTAGGGTGGGTCAAGCTAAGTATTATGAAAGAGTTCCAAATATATATTTAAGTCGATATTATTATAATAGTTGCGGACCCACCACACCTAGCGCTAATCAAGGTGGATTCGGGGTAACTTACCAGTTATTCGGTGTTCTTCAAATATGTAAGAATACCGGTTATATAATACCCTTTAATCCACCCTGCGATGGTATCATTAGATTTTTTTGCGTAACATGAGTTTTTAATTCATTTTTTATGAACTGATTACAGTATAATTGATAACTTTAAGCAAGACATTTTCTAATAATGATAAACAACATTTCAGACAATATAAAACGCGTAAAAGACAATATCACAATTGCCGCTCAAAAAATCAATACAGACCCGCAGGATATAAAACTGATATGCGTATCCAAAACAATTGATCAAACAAGGATAATTGAAGCTGTCAAAGCCGGTATCACTATATTAGGCGAAAACCGCATTCAGGAGGCAAAACAGAAAATAGCCGATATCAAGGGAAAAATAAGCTGGCATTTAATAGGGCATTTGCAAACCAATAAAGCGGCGCAAGCCATAAAACTGTTTGATCTTATTCATTCGGTAGACAGTCTTAAACTAGCCCGTGAAATAAACCGTCAAGCAGAAAAAAATGATAAAATCATCCAAATTCTGATACAGATAAATATTGGCAATGAAGATAGCAAATACGGTATACCCGCAGATGATTTACCCGAACTACTTACCCAAATCTCTAACCTGCAAAATGTAGCCGTCCAAGGCCTTATGTGCATCCCTCCGTTTAATCCAAATCCCGAAAACTCCCGCCCCTATTTTAAACAAATGTACCAACTATTTGAAAAAATGAAAAAACAGGCTATACCGAACATTACCATGCGTTATCTTTCCATGGGAATGAGTAATGATTATACCGCAGCCATCAGCGAAGGCGCCAATATGGTAAGAGTAGGCGCCGCTATTTTCGGTAAAAGAATATATTAACGCGAGTTTAGCATAATTAATTTGATTTATTTATAAAGAGCAAACCTTGGGGGAAACCCTTCTTGAAAGAAGGGTTATCCCCCAAACCCCCTTCCTAAGAACTTTAATTCAAGGAATTGGGTTGGCGGCACAATGATACCAGCTATAAATATAGCTGAAAGATAATATGTGCCACCAACCCAATTCCTTTAGATTGAAAGTTTTTGGGAGGAGTTTGAGGAACACTTTTTTCAAAAAGGGCTCCTCAAGGTTTTGTCCTTTATAAGTAAGTTAAATCAATTATGCTGAACTTACGTTAATATTATTACCTTACCTAATATAACCCGCCTATTTGCGCCGGTTACAGATGGCAGATTAGCCGGTCTGCCGCGCAGGTTTTCATATGCCAATACGGCAAATCCTATAGCCTCAAGCGCGTCAGCGGGAAATCCCAGTTCATCCATAAAATGCAGCCTAATCGGTTTAATCTGCCCCGCCAGCATTGACATAAGCGTGTTATTATATGCCCCGCCTCCGGCAATATAAACATCTTCTACATTATGAGCCGGCAGGATAAAATCATGGTAGGCATTAGCAATAGATACGGCTGTAAAATAAGTTACCGTATGGATAATATCTTCAGATAAAGCGTCCTTAGCTATACTTTTTCGGTATATTTTCTGTGCTAATGCCATACCGAATTGCTCCCTACCGGTAGTTTTTGGCGGTATCTTTTTTAAATACGGATTAGCGCATAATTCATTAAATAAGCCGGTCAACAGCTTACCCTTTGCCGCAAGCGCTCCATTTTCATCAAAGGACAGCCTTCCCCCGCTCGTAAAGCCGATAACAGCGTCAATCAGCATATTACCCGGTCCGGTATCAAAGGCTATAATCTTATCTGCGCATACCGGATATGGTATAAGGGTTAAATTGGCTATACCGCCGATATTTTGTACAATCACCGGTTTCGCCGTATTTTTAAATATCAAATAATGCAGATACGGCAGAAGCGGCGCGCCCTGGCCGCCTGCCGCCATATCGGCAACGCGGAAATCCGCTATAGTGCTAATTCCGGTACGCTGGGCGATTACAGCCGCCTCGCCTATCTGCAAAGTCGATGATGCACCAAATGGCTCGTCCGGCAAATGCGCTATAGTCTGACCGTGCGAGCCGATCAAATCAATTTGCTCCAAATCAAATCCAGCTTTATCGGTTATTTTGCAGACGGCCTCAGCAAAAAGTTCGCCTAAAATAAAATTAAGCCGGCAGGCCATATCCACCCGGGCGCTATTATGATCGCATAGCTCTAAGATATCTTTTTTAATCCGATCGGAATAGGGATATGTATCAAAAGCGAGTAATTTTAACCTGCCAGCGGGATCACCTGGGCCTACTTCCACCAAGGCGGCGTCAATTCCGTCTGCCGAAGTACCGGACATAAGCCCGATGACTTTATATGCTCGTTTTGTGTTCATAATTAAATGTTATACCCAAAGATAGTTGTCATTCTTCGGCCTCAGAATGACAGCATAAAATACCCGTAGAATGACATGACACTAGCTGCGTATACTCTCAACAATTTTCTGTGTAGCCTTGGTCGTAGTCAAAGCCTCATCAAAACTTACACAAATGGAAGGCTCGCCTTGATACAGCTTATAGAATTCCTCCAATTGCCGGCTAAAGCCCTTATCCTGATTTTTTAATGCAATTTCCGTTTTATCCCCAAAACCGTAGGCCTGTAAGTTTTTAAAATCCTCAATAATAATTACGCTGTTTGCAACAAATATTTCTATATACTCTTTAGGCAATTGCGGATGCCCTAAGCTGGTATATATTATAGTAGCAAGCGAGCCGTCTTCATAGCTTATACTTGCGCTTATATTATCTTGCGCTGCCACAGTTTTTTGATTTACCGGTATGCTTTGCGCCTTAATACGCTTAGGTTTAGCGCCGGTTAAGTAATTACAGTAATCCACAAAATGGCAAACCTCGCCGATAATGCGTCCGCCCTCTTTTAGATCATGTATCCAGTGGTATTTAGGGAAAAAGCCCGCATTAATGCGGTAATTAATAACTAGCGGAGCGCTGCGTCTTTTTATCAGCTCTTTGGCCTTGTCCGTTAATGGCGAATAACGGCGGTTGAAGCAAATGCTGAAAGGTACTGGATGCTCATGTAAGGCCTCGGTAATCAGAGCGCATTCATCTTCATTTACAGCCATGGGTTTTTCTGCTAAAACGGCCTTACCCGCTTTTACCGCCTGTATAATTTGCTCGGCATGTTGAGCATTACGCGTGCTGACAAATACCATATCAATATTTTTATCTTTTAATACCTGATTATAATCAGTAGCAAAATATCCGGCATGATAACGCTCGCCCGCCTTTTTAGCGCTTACTGCCGTACGGGCAACCACCGCAGCCAGCTTATAATGCGGATTAGAAGTTATACTCGGCAGATGTATAGCCGCTGCCATATTACCGCAGCCTATAAGCGCCAGATTTATGGTATTTTTACTTTTTCGTACCGGCTGTAATTTTATAGCAGCGGGTTGTTCTTTGGCCAGACTATCAGGATAACCCAATAATACCGCAATAGGTCTGGGGGCGGCATTCATAGTGAAATCATAGGCCGCGGGAGCCTTGTCCAAATTGAATACCCGATTTATTAAAGGTTCTAGGTTTACATGCTGCTCTGATACCAGCCGCAGGAATTCGGCCATATTACGCTTTATACTCCAGCGTACATATGCTATAGGATAATCTATTCCCCGCTCTTCATAGGCGGAATCATAGCGTCCCGGACCGTAAGAAGATGGAATATGCAGGGAAAGTTCTTTATAATAGAAAATATCCCTAGGGATTTGCAAACCGACTCCGCCGACAGCAACGACCTTGCCCTTTCTGCGGGTTATGTTAGCCGCCAGCTCAATAGGCCGATTACTGTAGGTGGATGCGCATATTATAGCGGCATCAACGCCTATTTGTTCGGTAAATACTGCTATTTGTTTTTCAACCGGTTCGCCTTGCCGGATCACAAGACCTAATGATAAACCCAGCTTGCGCCCCAAAGCAACCCTGCCCTCATCAATATCCAAACCAATTACCTGTACCCCTGCGGCTTTTAATATCTGAATAGTGATAAGACCAAGAAGCCCCAATCCGATTACAGCCGCATATTCGCCTAAGGCCGCTTTAGCCTGATGCACACCGTGTAAGGCTATACTTCCTATAGTAGTAAAGGCGCCGTATTTACAGTCAACATTAGCGGGAAGTTTTACCGTTAATTTTTCCGGTACGGATACAATTTCAGCATGACTGGCCCAGCCGAAGCCGCCGCAGGCTAGCTTATCTCCCGCTTGGTAATTTTCTATACCCTCACCGGTTTGGATTACTATTCCGCAAGAGGAATAACCCATAGTGTTTATTTTTTCTTTATCGTATTTAATCTTTTCCCAAGTTTTAAATATACCCTCATCTTTTAGGCTCTGAATGCCTTGTTTTATCAGTTCAGGCTGTCCTTTTATTTTATTAAGCAGGGAAACCGAATCCTGTTTAATAGCGGATGATTCCGTACCGGAGCTGATAAGTGAGTATTTATTGGCTACTAAAATCCACCCCGGAGGACATATGGGCGCAGGTACTTCTTCTATTAGTACCTGCCCGTGTTTTAGGAATAATTGTTTCATATTATTTTATACTCGCATTAGTGTTATTTTTTGTTAAGCAATATATTTCGGGATGTCTCATCCCGAAACATATTGCTCACCGCTAGGTATTTGTGGTGTCGGATTCTCAAAGCCGACACCTGTTAAGCTATAAGGATTTTTAGGGTCCTTACAGCCACAGATTTAAGCGTAAAATTAGTCTCTAAAATCTATCATAGAAACATATATTTATCCGGTTTTTATTTAGATTTCCTTTTAAAGGCATTCGGGAATGACGGGCAGTTTTGCAAGAATTTTTAAATTAAAATATTGGAATCACAAAGGTCACAAATAAATAACGTGAGTTCGGCATAAAATTAGTTTAACTTATTTGTAAAGAGTAAACCTTGAGGAACCCTTATTCAGTGGCTTTCAATCTGCGTACTGAGGTTGGATATTGCAGGTGTTCATGAGTCTTACTTATAGCTGCATCGGATACCTTAAGCTTAATCAGTTCAATACCATAATCTTTAATGACTTGTGACCAAAACTTATCGCGAGCCGGTGATTGTGATTCATAATAGTGCTCATAATATACACGGCTGATATGCGAGGTAGCCAGCAGTTTAAAGCACACGTAACAGGGCGCAAGCGTAGTATATACAACCGCGCCTGCAACGGATATCCCGTAACGCGCGGCTTGTGCTAAGGCATTGGCCTCGGCATGCGTTGCCCTGCAAAAATTATATTTATCAATATCCGGTATGTTTGCTTTGCGCCTGAAGCATTCCCCCTCGTCGCTGCAATGAGCAGCGCCGGGCATAGCGCCGTTATAGCCGGTAGTTAGTATATGCTTATCTTTTACAATAACCGCGCCAGTTGGACGCGATAAACACGTTGAGCGGCTGCTGCAAATCTTGGCTATTACCATAAAATATTCCTGCCAATTAGGCCGAATGATTTTCATATGCTCTCCTTATTAACTTCAATGAGTCGGCTTTTTATAACTGTCATTATGAATGAAGCGAAGCGGAATGAAGAATCTGCCTACGTAGACTATAGATTCTTCGGCCTTCGGCCTCAGAATGACAGTTATATTATACCGGTTGAACCGGTTGAAAAATATACTCCAACTTACCCTTATCAGTCCTTTTTTCAATATATCCCATACTGTTTAGCATATCATGTTCAAAAATTAAAAGCCAGTTATCTGTAGCGGCATGCGCCAGCAAATTCTTTTTAACCTTAAGCGTTGTTTCCGGCTGGATATCATAAGATGTGATAAAAGGTAATCTTAAATGATGTGTAGTTGGAATTATATCTCCTGCAAAAAGAGCCGTTTTATCCTGCGAGGCTATTTTGATAACTTGATGGCCAACTGAATGTCCGCCGGTTAATATCAATTCTATGCCGGGTAATATCTTGCTGTTGCCCTCTACCACACAAAGACCGCGATAATCTTCCAATAGCGCTATATTCTCAACCAAATAACTGCCAAGGTTTCTTTCATTGGGAGCGCAAGACGCTTTCCATTCCTTTTTTTGTACTATTATCTTGGCATTTGGGAATACTAATTTTAGCTTATGATTCTCATCATATCTACTAAGTCCGCCCGCATGATCAAAATGCAGGTGAGTTAGGATTACATAATCAATATCATGCGGACTGCAAAATGCAGCTAAATTTTCAGTTAATACATCTAATGTGTTTATTTTATAAATTGTTTTTAATTTATCTGAAAATTTATGACCAGTACCGCAGTCTATTAATATATTTTTACCGTGAGCCTGAATTAGCAGACAGTTCAGCGCCAGTTTGGTGCGATTTTTCTCATCTGCAATTACCTGTTTTTGCCATATGGTTTTGGGAATTATCCCAAAAAGCGTGCCGGCATCTAAAACAAAACAGCCGGCTGATATTATCTGTAGATTAAATTTACCCAATTGCATAACATACCTTTATCTGTTATTTTCTTGATGTTTCTATAATAGGTTTTAAGTTTGTCATTCTGAATGAAACGAAGTGGAGTGAAGAATCTACTCGCTGTTGTGTGCAGATTCTTCGGCCTTCGCCTCAGAATGACAGTTATAAAAAGTCTTATGTGTCGGCTTGAGGACAAGCCGACACATCAATTATGACTGATTACTTTGTTTTGCCGCTTCTTGTATTACCTCATATTCCTGCGCAATAAGTTTCTTAAAGGCCGGTTTTAGGCTATGCCAGTCTACTATATCTATTATAATCGGCAGATTGGATTCGGAGAATGCGTTTTTAAGCGTTATGATTTTGCGCCAGTCTATTAAGGAATCTACGACTAGCGCCAGATCAAGATCAGAGTATTTTTCCGCAGAACCGTTCACCCGCGAGCCATACGCCCGCACCTCAAATTCCGGCGCATGGAGTCGCAAAATACGTTTTATTTCATTTAAATATTTTTTCTCAAGGTTAATCATTGTACTTTTCTAACTGATTAAACAAATAGCGGGCATCATCCAGAAAACGAAGCGCCGCTTCAAAGACTATGTCAGCCTTTTCCTTATTATAGGTATGGGCGGTGATGTTCCTGGCCTCGCCGTACTCAAACCATTTTACAGGCGAATCAATCAAGCCGTATCTGGCCGCCAGCCTGAACAAATCCTTACGCGTATGAGGGTTGGCTTCTTCGGGAGTTTTATTTATTCTTATCCAGCGTTGTATGAATTTCCAGCACAATTCATAGGAAAACTCAAAATTCTGAATCACCCCCGCTTTTATCGTATCAATCATATCTGTGCTGAATTCATCGTTTTCCTGTGCCGATTCCACCACTGAGACGGCTGTCTTAAGAGAGGTTAACGCTTGTTTTAAACTACTCAAATCAAGAGCCATTATACTTTGCCTCCGTATTTTATTTGCCTGTCATTCTGAGGCCGAAGGCCGAAGAATCTACTCGCTATGCGAGCAGATCTTCATTGCGCTTCGCTTCATTCAAGAATGATGGCTTACAATATTTCTTATTTGTAGGGGCTGGTTTCAAACCAGCCCCTACGGGCTAATAAAATCAATAACTTTTATATTGAACTCCCCTTAAATTATAAGATAACCAAAACAATCAAAAAAACATAGGGCTTGATTTTATGATAAATAGTATGTTAAATTTTAGTTTATGCAATACAATAAGGCAAGCAAAAACTATTTTATAATATTCCACCGGTTGATAAGCTGCGGCATCGCTGTTTGTTTATTTTTAGTAACCGGTTGTACGCTTATCAAAAAACCCAGCCAAGAGCAGGTATTAGCTGAAAGTGAAAAACTTATTCTGGCGGATCAAATTGATAAAGCTATAGATAAGCTGGAACAAAGCTTGTCCCAATCTCCTAACCCAGAATTACAATGCCTGCTTGGTTTAGCTTATCAGGCACAAAGCCGGCGATTAGCCAAAAAGAGTATAGCAGCCTATCAAAAAGCCATAGACAGCCATTATAATTCAACCAACGCCAGAGCCAGCCTGAGTGAGATTTACTATCAGCAGGGTAAATACAACAAGGCTGTTGATATACTAAAGCCATTAATTGATAAAGGCAATATTTCCACTGATTTATGGCATCGGCTGGCGCTGTCATATTATAAAGCCGGTAAAATAAACGAATCCCTTGCCGCTTGGGAAAAATTAAATAAATTAAAACCCGATAATCAGGAAGTAAAATATTATCTGGGATTATTAAAGGAAAAAAAGGAACTATACGAAGAGGCGCAGGAATATTACCGGCAGGCTGTTACTATAAACCCTGAAGATAAACTGGCCGGACTTGCCCAAAAACAATTGGAGTCTATAGAATCCCCGTCCGGTTTGGTGCAGCTTATTAATATTAAAGATAAAGAAGTAAGCCGGCTTATCAAAAATGCACCCGGCGAGGATAAATACCCTGAAGCAGGCGCCGTAATCCTCTTAGATGAGGTTATATACAGTATACGCAAAAATAACACCATGAGTACGCGTATACATAGACTTATTAAAGTGTTAAATGATCGCGGTAAAAGCTTCGGCGAGGTGAGATTAAATTATGATTCCAGTCATCAAAGCATTACCGTACATATGGCCAGAACCATAAAACAAGACGGAACTATTATAAATGTAGGTAAAAAGGGTATGCGCGATCTTACCCCCTGGGCCGGTTTTCCATTGTATAGCAATGTAAAAGCCAAAATTATTTCTATGCCGGAGGTAGTGGCCGGTTCTGTTATCGAATATATCGCCACGATTGAGTCAAGCGAATTAATCAATGGGGATGACTTTCAATTTGCTATAGGATTACAGCATCACGAGCCGCAGATATTACAGCGTATTGTTTTAGATATTCCCAAAGAGCGCAAACCTAACATACAATATATCAGACTAAAAGACACGCTTCCGCAGATTACAAATACCCGCGGTCGCCGTATATATATCTGGGAAATAAAAGATATGCCGGAAATGATACCGGAGCCTCTAATGCCTCCCTGGACGGATATCTCACCGTTTATTATGGTATCCTCATTTGAAAGCTGGCAAGAAATCAGCGTTTGGTTTCAGAAATTGGCCAAAGACCAATTTGAAATAGATGATGCGATCAAGCAAAAAGTGGCTGAGCTTACCGCAGGGGTGCATACACCCGAAGATAAGGCGGCCAAGATTTTTCAATTTGTAGCCGCAGAAATTCGTTATGTAGGCTTGGAATACGGCGTATCCGGCTACAAACCGCATAAGGCGGCGGAAATATTTAAAAATAAATACGGCGATTGTAAAGATCAGGCTATTTTACTGGTATCCATGCTGCGTGAGGCCGGGATTGAAGCATATTTGGCGCTGATCAGTACCCGCGATAACGGCCGCGTACAGCAGGAGATTCCTATGCTGCAATTTGATCATTGTATTGCTGTTGCTAAGTTTAATGAAAAACTGGTCTGGCTGGATGCAACTTCTGAGACTTGCGGCTTTTATGAAATGCCTGATAGTATTCAACAACGCGAGGCTTTGGTTATGTTTCCAACCGGCGCTGATTTTATAAGCACGCCGCTTATTCGCGCTGAAAATAACAAAATGATAAAAGAGGTGGGGCTTAAGATAAAACCTGACGGCAGCGTTATCGGCAATTCAAAACTAATTACTTCCGGTAGTTATAGTTTAGGCTATCGCGGTTTAAAATTTACTAAGCCGATAAGGCGCAAGTATATGCTGCAAGGAATAGTAAACAGTATGTATCCGGGCGGAAAGTTGATTGATTATTCCATTACCGGACTGTTAGACAACAACCAGCCGGTTAGTATAAATATGAGCTACTCCGGCCCCAGCTATTTAAAATCAGCCGGAGACCTGAAATTATTTCAATTACCGGGCGTAGGACGCGGTGCGTCTTTGGTAAGCCGTGAGAAGAGAATTTATCCTATACAATTCGGCTCTACATCCTGGACGGAAACACGGGTTAATATAAAATTACCCGCAGGATACAAAGTACGCTATCTGCCCGAAGAAATAAAGCTGGAGTTACCTTATGCGTCTTATTGGTCATTTTATAAGGAAAAAGACGGGAATATTGAGTATTTTGAGCGCAACATTATAAAAGATACCAATATAGGGGTAAGCGACTATCTTATATACAAAGCCTATCGGGAGCAAATCGCCCAGGAATCCGACAAACAAATCATCCTAGAGACCGTTGAAACGCCGGATGACTCGCCCATATCCCCCTAATATGGCTGTCCATTTTATATTTAACGAGTTAAATTAAATTGTAGGGTGGGTCAAGCCCGTATTATGAAAGAGTTAAAAATGTCTGTTAGGCATACGTTATCTTGTAGTTGCGGACCCACCACCATCGCTCTCCGCATAAGTGGTTGATTCGGGGTAATCTTTTAATAAATTATTGTCCTTCATTTATATAAGAATACCTGTTGTATAAAACCCCTTAATCCACCCTACAGTAAAAAGGGCATACTATAAATGAGCTGCCAATTAGCTGATAAAAATATCATATCCCGTCATGACATCCTTGCCGGGGTAAAGCGTATTGTAATTAAAATCGGCTCGCGTCTGCTTGCCTCTGTAGAAAATGGCTTAAATCTTGAGCTTATGCAGGCTTTGATCGCCGATATAGCCAAAATACGCAGTCAGGGTAAGGAAGTTATTTTGGTATCATCCGGCGCTGTACTGGCTGGTCGCACCAAATTGGGACTAAAAAAATTCGGTCTCTCAATATCCTTAAAGCAGGCCGCCGCCGCCGTGGGGCAGAGCCGCCTTATGCACGCCTATGAAAAATTATTTAATGCTCATGATATATGTAGCGCCCAAGTGCTGCTTACCCGCGATGATCTAACCTGTCATCGACGCTATCTTAATGCCAGACATACCATTTTTACCCTGCTTGATTATAAAGTGATACCCATTATCAATGAAAACGATACAGTAGTGGTGGAAGAGATTAAAGTGGGTGATAATGACAATCTGTCCGCCTTAGTCAGCAATCTGGCGGAGGCTGATTTGTTGATTATATTAACCGATGTGGACGGATTGTGTTCCGCCGATCCTTGTAAAGATAAAAACGCCCGTCTTATTAAAACGGTAAAACACATAAATAATGATATACATAAATTGGCGGGTAAAGAAAGGGCATTCGGTACCGGCGGTATGATTAGCAAGTTGCAAGCGGCTTGCAGCGTAACCTGTTTCGGAATTCCTGCGATAATCGCAAATGGTCATCGCCCGGGTATAATCAGCCGGATTATTAATGCAGACGAGGTGGGTACCTTATTTTTAGCCCAAAAAAAACAAATACCTAGCCGTAAGCATTGGATTGCGCATGTGTTGAAAGTTAAAGGTATGATTATATTAGATGAGGGGGCAAAATTGGCCTTATGCAAAAAGGGCAGGAGTCTGCTGCCTTCAGGGATTTTAGCCGTTCGGGGTAGATTTGGCGTGGGCGATATGGTAAGCTGTGTTGATATAGATAAAAAAGAAATAGCCCGCGGATTGACTAATTATTCCTCTCATGAAATTGATAAAATAAAGGGTTGTAATTCCAGCGAAATTGAGATGATCCTTCATTATAAGCCCGATGATGAGATAATTCACCGTAACAATCTGGTTTTAGTCTAAAATTATGCGCTGTATAAAATGTAATGGCTATATGTCCCGGGAACGGGTATATACCACGCTTGGAGTTATTGACGTATCTGTTTGTATAAATTGCGGTAATGTGGAAGATGAAATGATTATATTTAACCGCATAGTAGCTCCGCTTAGGTTTAATAAAACCCTAACCCATAAATAATGTTTCTTATTATGGACTTATCAACTATAAAAAAATTAAAAAAATTCTCTGAAAAACGTGAAAAAGCGGTTCTTTCTAAATTGGCGGTAAAAAGTACGGAAGGTATAAGAAAAACGGTTGATGCTTCGGATGATGACGAGCTGCGTCCCAAATTCTACCGCGATGCAGATAGAATCCTGCATTCTGCCGCATTCTCGCGCTATATAGACAAAACGCAGGTCTTCTACCTGTTCAAAAACGATCATATAACTCACCGTATGATTCATGTACAGTTGTTATCCAAAATATCACGCACGATCGGGCGATCTCTCGGCCTAAATGAAGACTTAATAGAAGCAATTGCCTTGGGTCATGATATCGGTCATGCGCCGTTTGGTCATGACGGCGAAGAATATTTATCGCAGATATGTCAAAAATATGGTATAAATAAATTTCTACATAATGTGCAAAGCGTTATATTCTTAGATCAAATTGAAAATCACGGCAGGGGGCTTAATTTAACTTTACAGGTTATAGACGGTATACTCTGTCACGACGGGGAAACCCCTAATACGCATCTGACTCCTAACCGGCATAAAGACTGGAATATACACAGACTTGAGCTAAACAGCAAAATAAAGAAGGGTAAAGATATAGACTTACGCCCGATGACCTATGAGGGTTGCGTGGTAAAAATAGCCGATACTATAAGCTATATAGGACGTGATATTGAGGATGCCATTACCCTAAAATTAATAAAAAGAGCGGATTTACCGGCTGATTGCGTTAGAATCTTGGGCGATAATAACCGCAAAATAATTGATACTCTGGTAAAGGATGTTATAGTTTATAGTCTGCAAAATAGAACTATCGGTTTTAGCGAGCCGGCAGCGGATGCCTTGACTAAATTAAAAGATTTTAATTATCAATATATTTATCTAAATAAACGTATAAAAACCGAGGCCGATAAAATTGAAAAAATGTTTTCTTTTTTATTTGAACATTTTATGGCGGATTTGGAAAAAGAAAACAGGGACTCTGCTATATACCGCGATTTTTTGGATAATATACAAAATCCCGCTTATTTAGCGCAAAACAAGGCGGAAATCGTTAAAGATTTTATCGCCGGTATTACGGATAATTATTTTTACGACTGCTTTAAAGATATATATTTACCCAAGAAATTCGGTTATCAGATGGATGCTGTAGCCGCCGACCTTTAGGTCGGCCTCTACGGTGTAAGAATAATGAATAAAGTTACTACATACCCTAAATCACCCAGACTTAAGTTTTTCAATTATACAGGTAGTTATAGTTATTTTATAACAATATGTACTCACAATAGAACACAATATTTTAAAGAAGAACGTTTTGTTAAAACTCTTTATGAAATTATTTAAACAAAAATCTTCTTACCATTTTAAAAAATATGCTAATAATATATTATGGCAGCGCAGTTATTACGATCATGTAATAAGAAAAGAAGAAAACTTGAAAGATATAATTCGCTATATTTGGGGAAATCCGGTACGTAAAGCATTGGTAACAAATTACAGGGACTATCCTTTTTCAGGTTCATTAATTTTTGACAAAACGAAACTGTAGCCGCCGACTTTTAAGTAGGCTTGTTATGCGTATGATGCAAGTCTTTTAAGTCTGATGTAAGGATAGCCGACCTAAAGGTCGGTTTCTACGGGGGACAGAATAACTTTTATAATGAACTTAAGCGACCTACATTATATAACCGCCAGGCTAATAAGAAGGCGGTTGCCTAAGAAGCTGACAGACTTTTTGTTAGACCGCTCATTAATAATAAAACCGGGGGGTATAACCGCTTATCCTGAAAAATTTATTAATAATTACCTAGCCGCTATTAAAGATTTACCGGTTAATAATTTCGCGGATAAAAGCATTATGGAGCTTGGCTTTGGCGGTAATGCCGCTATAGGTTTTTTGTATCATCTGCATGGGGCTTCCAAAATATACTTAGTAGACCCTTATGCAAAAGATAGAGCGAAGCTCTCTATTGAATTTTTAAAAAAGATCAAAAATAAACATCCAGAGCATGATTTTAAAGCTGAAATAAAAAACGGCTCAATCCATTTATCTACAGATATTTATAAGCTGCACTTTGCAAGGTTGGAACACATTGGCTTAGAGGATAATTCTCTTGACTTTATATTTTCTACCTCTGTATTAGAGCATATAGATGATGTGAAAGAATTGTTATCAGAATGTTATAATAAATTAAAACCAAATGGATATTTCCTAGCTTTTGTAGATGTGGGTGATCATTTCCAGAAATATCCCTTTAATATGCTTAAGTATAAGCGTAAAACATGGAATAATTATCTAAATCCGCCTTCAAATTTAAATAGATTAAGGACATTGGATTATGAAAATTTTTTTACTGAAATTGGTTTTAAGCCTGTAAAAAAGAAAATTTTAACGCAAAATCGTGAAGAGTTTTTTAAAATTAAAGATAATATAGACGCTGAATTTAAAAAATATCCGGTAGAGGAATTAGTAGTTTTATCGGTATTGTATATCTATCAAAAATAATTTAAGGAACCTATTTATATGAACATAAAAGAACAAGTAATAAATCAGGCTAAAGCGGCCAGAAATGCTTCATATAAGCTGGCGCTGTTAGATAGCAGTATAAAAAATAATGCCTTATCAGCAATGGCGGATGCTATAGAAGAACATAAGGCCGACATTGTGAGCGCTAATGAAAAAGACCTGCTTGCAGGTAAAGACAAGGGCTTATCCGGCGCATTATTAGATCGGCTGATGTTAAATGAAAAACGAATAAACGGTATGGCGGGCGCCCTGCGGGAGTTGGTGGCGCTTGCTGATCCTGTCGGCGAAATTAGTCATATGTGCCGGCGTCCCAATGGCTTGCAGGTTGGCAGGATGCGCGTGCCTTTGGGCGTTATTGGCATAATATATGAATCTCGTCCTAATGTGACCGCTGATGCCGCCGGCTTATGCTTAAAATCCGGTAATGCAGTTGTATTACGCGGCGGCTCTGAGGCAATTAATTCCAATCGTATGATTGCCGATATATTAAATAAGGCGGCAGTCAAAGCCGGTATTCCCGCAGGTGCAATTGAACTTATTGAAACTATAGACAGGGCGGCAATCGGTGAATTATTAAAATTGGAAGAGTATATTGACGTAATTATCCCCCGCGGCGGCGAGGGTCTTATCCGTATGGTGGTTAAAAATTCTCTGATTCCGGTTATAAAGCATTATAAGGGGGTATGTCATACCTATATAGATAAAGATGCCGAGCTTGATATGGCTGCTCAAATTGCCTATAATGCCAAGGTACAGCGTCCGGGTGTATGTAATGCTATGGAGACGCTCTTGGTGCATCAGGATATAGCCCAAAACTTCTTACCGAAACTAGCGGAAAAATTAACCAGCGCAGGGGTGGAAATAAGGGGCGGTGAGATTACCAGAAAATTTGTGCCTGATGCAGTGGAAGCCACTGAAGATGACTGGTATGCGGAATATCTGGATTTAATTTTGGCCGTCAGGGTGGTAAACAGCTTCGAGGCGGCAATTGAGCATATAAATAAATACGGTTCCGGTCATTATGAGGCTATTGTAACATCAGATTATGCTGCAGCCAGCCGCTTTACAAATGAGGCCGATGCTTCGGCTGTATTTGTAAATGCGTCTACGCGTTTTAATGACGGGGGGGAATTGGGGCTTGGCGCTGAAATCGGCATCAGTACGCAAAAACTGCATGCCAGAGGCCCCATGGGACTTACCGAGCTTACTTGTACTAAATTTATTGTGTTGGGAGACGGGCATATTAGGGGATAGCCTAAATTTAAACATAAATGAATAAACTAGCGATTTTCGGAGGTACATTTAATCCGATTCATACAGGGCATTTGATGATTGCCGAGCAGATGCGTCAATTATTTGATTTTATGGAGGTTCTTTTTATTCCCTCAGCTATGCCTCCGCATAAATCACCCAAAGGGGTAACCAGTTCCTCTCATCGCCTGATTATGACCACGCTGGCCACCTTGGATAATCCGTATTTTCAGGTATCCTCACTGGAGATCACGCGGGGCGGGAAGTCTTATACTGTGGATACCTTAAGACAGCTTAAACGAACTTACGGGGATGAGGTAGAGCTTTATTTTCTGGTGGGCGCTGATGCCTTTTGGGAGATTTCCACTTGGAGGGATATGCCGCTGTTATTTGAATTGTCACGTTTTGTGGTAATTGAGCGTCCGGGGGCGGCTGTTAAGGAACAGATTGAATTATTTTGTCGTAATTTACTAACTTATAATATAAAATATCAGATTGTAAACCAAATGAACTCACCGGGCGGCGAATTTGTAATTTCAGATGAAGCCAGAGTATATCTGGTGAAATCATTATTGGTGGATATTTCCTCATCTGAAATAAGAAATTTAATCAGCAAAGGCAAGTCCGTTAAATATCTGCTGTCCGGTTTAGTAGAAAATTATATAATTAAAAACCATCTTTATCTGGAGGAGCGCCATTAATATCGAGCAAACGCTAAAAATAGTTTATGAGGTGTTGATAGATAAAAAAGCCATTAATCCATGTGTGCTGGATTTGAAGAAATCTGTGGGTTTTACGGATTATTTTGTTATTTGCAGCGCCTCGTCCGCCCAGCAGATAAAAGCCATTGCAGCGGGTATACAGGCAGAGCTAAAGGCAAACGGAGTCCGCATAGAGCATCAGGAAGGCAGCTTAAGTTCAAATTGGGTGCTGCTGGATTATACTGATTTTATAGTCCATATTTTTACAGAAGATGCCCGCGGTTTTTATAATCTGGAAGGGTTGTGGGATAAGACCAGTCTGGTGCAGTTTTAGTTTTGGTTTGGTCTGGTTTTTAGGATAAGCCGGAAAATCAGATATTTCGGCTTGTCCTCTTTTCCACTTTGTAGATGCGGGTTTTTAAACCTGCCTTTGTAAGTCTAACAGGCCGACTTAAAAATCGGCGGCTACAGGAACTAACCACAAAATCTGTCCCCTAGGGCGCTTTGATCTTAACTAAAGGAGTTTGTGTGAATTATATATTGTTTGCCGTATTTATTCTATTACTTATTATCCTTGCGATTTATTTTGCCATGCTCAATGCGGTTTATGTTACGGTGACTTTGCCCTGGCTGGGTAAGTTTATGGATGTGCCGCTTATCGTGGTTATTTTAAGTTCCGTGCTGCTGGGAGTCTTAATCGCTTTTTCTCTGGTATTTATAAAGGAAGTGCGGCGTTCATGGGAACAATTAAGGGCTTGCAGAAAAAACAAACGCAGCCGGCTTGCGCAAGAACAATATAATCAAGGGTTACAATTGATAGCTAGCGGGCGCCAAAAAGAGGCTATTGAATGTTTCAATAAATTATTGGATAAACATGCTGAATATACAGACGCCTGCGATGCTTTGGGGGATGTTTATTTTTCAGCCTGTAATTGGGATAAGGCGGCGTTTTATCATAGTAAAGTTTTAGATTTAAACAGTAATAATCTGGGAGTGATGCTAAAACTGGCAAATGATTATAAACAGGCGGGTAAAATTGACCGAGCGATAGATATATTACAAAAAATTATCCAGAAAGATGAACATAATTATACGGCGCTAACCGGTTTAAGAGATTTGTACTGCGAGCAGGGGCGTTGGGATAAGGCGTATGAACTGCAATCTAAGGCGGTTTCTTTGGCTAAGTCCAAATCAGTAAAATTACAGGAGACTCAAGTTTTGCTGGGGTTGAAATATGAACTTGCCGGTAATAGAGCAGCACAATCCCGTTATCCTGAAGCGGTTAAGGCGTTAAAGGATATTATTAAGGAAGATAAGTCTTTTTTGCCGGCTTATATAAAGCTTGCGGATATTTATGAATTGGAACACGAGTTAACCGATGCTTATCAAGTATTGGAAAAGGCGTATCACAAACATCCTGATCCGGTTTTACTTAAGCGCCTGGAGGAAATAAGCCTAAAGCATGATGATCCTCAACGAGCGATTAAGGCTTATCGAGAGGGAATTAAAGAGCAGTCTCAGGATTTCAGGATTTACTTATTCTTAGGTATGTTATATCTTAAGCTGGAAATGCTGGAGGAGGCAAAAGATCAATTTGATTATCTGCTAAGACAAGGTAAGGATTCCCCCCTGCTGCATTATGAGTTAGCCGGAATATTTGAGCGGCAGGCTGATTTTAAACAGAGTTGCAGCGAATATAAACGCGCCTTTGAGGCTCAGGAAAGACAGCTATTGCGTTATACCTGCGCTGAATGCGGCGCACAACTCCCGCGCTGGGAGGGACGCTGTCATCATTGCGGCAAATGGAATAGTATAAACTGGAAGGTGTAGGTTTTGTTTTCCTATATTACTACTCGCGCAATTTAACAACATTATTGATTCTTTCGGGTAATATGGATTTAATTTATCTTGATTACAATTGTTTCCAGCGAGCATTTGACGACCCCCGACAGGCTAAAATTAGACTGGAAGCTTTGGCCTGCGAGGCAATTTTTATAAAAGCTGAAAATAATGGTATTCAGTTAATATGGTCTTTTATACATGAGGATGAAAATATTTTATGTCCATTTTATAGAAAGAAAGTTGTAAGTACAGCGTCTTTCTGCTCTTTGTAAAGTGAAAATCTGCCCAACGTATAAAATATATCAGCTTTCCCAAAATTTTCAGCATAAAGCAAGGTTGTCTTCTAAAGATTCGATTCACTTAGCATGCGCATATTATGCTAAGAGCGTATTTTTTCTGACCTGTGACAATGAGTTAATAAAACGCTCTGCTAGATTAAATATAAAAATAAAAGTTATAAATCCGATAGAGTAGATGAGGGAGGTTAATATATAATGGGTACAAAATTAGTAGATGATACAGAAATTAGGATAAAAGGAATTGAGGCTTTAAATAAAAGTCTTGGTCCGTCGGCTGCTCTTAGATTTCTTAAATTACTGCACCACGAACCTACCGATTATGTAGAAATATCAAAGCGTCTTTATGAGGGGCAAACCATAGAGGAAATTTTTAAACGAGTTGATAAGCGCTGGGGGAAATAGTGGTAAACATAGTAACCGGAGACACAAGTCAATGAAAAACAAAGTAGCGCTTATTATACGCGACGGCTGGGGATTCCGTCGGCAGACTGATTATAATGCGATAGTACAAGCTGATACGCCCAATATGGATGCCTATTTGAGTAAATATCCTTATACCATGCTTGTAGCAGCCGGAGAAAAGGTGGGATTACCTGCGGGATATCAGGGCTCATCTGAAGTGGGGCATCTTAACATGGGGGCCGGACGGATTGTAATACAAGAGCTAAGGCGTATAAATGATGCTTTGGCGGACGGCAGTTTTTATGAAAAAGCGGCCTTTAAAAGGGTTATAGCCAATTGTAAGCGCAATAATTCCGCTCTGCATCTTATGGGGCTTGTGCAGGATGAGGGAGTGCATGCGCATCAGGATCATTTGTTTGCTATTATGAGGCAAGCTAAGCAAGTAGGGATAAAAAAACTGTACATACATTTTTTTGCAGACGGACGCGATACCCCGCCGCGCAGCGCTTTGGGTTTCCTGCGTACT
This sequence comes from bacterium, assembly GCA_024276125.1. GTDB lineage: Bacteria > SZUA-182 > SZUA-182 > SZUA-191 > JAJRXT01 > JAJRXT01. The sequence goes on along the minus strand of JAJRXT010000054.1, from coordinate 17,786 downwards.
TTAAATGATAAAATTCCCGAGTATGGATTAGGCGAGATAGCGACTTTAATGGGCAGGTATTATGCCATGGACAGGGCGCAGAATTGGGATTTGACTTCCCAAGCTTATCGGGCTATTACCTGTGCTGAGGGCATAAGGGTTAAAAGCGCTAAAGAGGCCATACAGAGAGCCTATACCGATGATAAAACGCCTGATCATACGCAAATGGTTGATGAATATATACCGCCCAGTATAATAGGCGATTATGCGGGAGCAGCGGACGGGGATTCGGTAATACATTTTAATTACCGCCAAGACAGGGCGATTCAGTTGACTTATGCTTTTATTGAGGATGATTATCCTGCTGGAAGAGATAAAAAATTTAAGCTGACCTATGCCGGTTTGACCAAGTATTATGATGCGTTTAAGGATAATATTTTGGATGCGCTTGACAGCGGATCGGGTATGGACAATATATTGGGAGAGGTTTTAAGCCGGCATGGGGTAAGACAATTGCGTATTTCAGAGACGCAAAAATTTAAGCATGTGACCTCTTTTTTTAATGGCAAGCTGATTAAGCCGTTTGCCTTGGAGGATCGTATAGAAATCAAGGGAACCTATGATCCGGCGATGTTTGCGGTGCATCCTGAAATGAATGCTTATGATATATGCAAGCGGGTGTTACCTATCATAGAGAACGGTAAGTATGATTTAATAGTAATCAATTTTGCCAATTGTGATATGGTGGGGCATACTGGAGATTTTGAGGCAACGAAGAAGGCGGTATCAGTGGTGGATGAATGCGTGGGCAGGGTAGTTAGTAAGAATATGGCCTGTGGTTATGTTTCGTTAGTAACGGCGGATCATGGTAATGCGGAGGAAATGTTTGATTATAAAGTGGGCTTGCCCAAAACCTCGCATACGGTAAATCCGGTGGAATTTATTTATGTAGCGGATGATTACAAAAATGTAAGCCTAAGGCGGGATGGAATATTATCGGATATATCGCCTACTATTTTAGGGGTTCTGGGGATAAAAAAACCTGATGATATGACTTGTAGTAGTCTTATAAATTTAAATGCTTAGGAACTGCCTGAACGTGCCTATGTTTTTAGTAATTAGTCGAGTTGCCCCCTTTCCATTCAACCTGGAAAATGATATAGTAGGTAGGTGATTGGAAGTAAGGGTTTTGTAAATTCTTTGTGTGCCTCTGGGTGATTAAGATAATGAAAAGCCAAGCTATTGAGACTAAATTGGATGAATTGCCTGAAGACTCTAAAAAGGAAATTTTGGATTATTAGGGTGAGTCGGGCTTATTTTTTTGCTTTGAGTCTGACCGTGCCCCTTGAATACTTTAATAGTATAGGAAATCCCTTCTTTTGTAGCCGCGGTTTTTTAAACCAGCTCCATGGCTGATCTTGCGGTCGGTTGCTACAGGGGATATAAATATTGTGCCGAAGTGGTGGAACCGGTAGACACGCCGTCTTGAGGGGGCGGTGGGGAAACTCGTGCGGGTTCGAGTCCCGCCTTCGGCACCAAACATTAAATAAGGTCAGTTAATTCAAGCATATAACGAGGCGGCATTTGCTTCAGGCGCCCAAAAGCGCCTTTTTCGTACAACTCCAAGCAGTTCCTTCCCGTCCTTTTCCATGAATCCAATGGCCATATATGTAAACTGTCATGCTGGTTGAACTATGCCCAAACTGCTATTTTATATAAGCAGGACTTCTGTTAGCCATAAGTAAAATTGATGCATATGTATGCCTTAAGTCATGAGGATTTCTCATTCTAAGCCCATCCCCTCTGCAAACGCTTTTTAACATCGATTTTAGTAATTTCATCTATTCTTTTGCGTTTGAATATTTCACTAGGTAGCGGGGGTATATAAATGGTTATTGAAATGGAGTATAATTTAAGCCGTTTTTTATGTTGTCAGACGGATTAAAAAAAAGGAGATAACCATTGGAAATGAATGAGGAATTATTAGACAAATTGATTAGTAATATTCATACGCCCCAAGAGTTGTTTGGTAAGGATGGGCTTTTAAAGCAATTAACCAAGGGCTTAGTACAACGTATGTTAGATCGGTAATTCGGCTATGAAAAACATGATAAGCTCGTTGAGAAGAAAGGGAATTACCGCAACGGCCACAGCAAAAAAACAATTCATGGCGATACTGGCAGTCTGAAGCTAAACATCCAAAAGATACCGCAATGGAAGTTTTACACCATTAATAACGCCTTATGGCGAAAGGCGCCTGCCCGGATTTGAATCCTTCTACCTTTGAGCTCATAAGTATAAATATACGTAGGTACACAGAGAATCCCCCCTATTCGATACCCTGGAAAATCCCTAACTTAAGGAGTTTTTAAGCGATGGTGATATTTTGAAAAGCAACTTAGTATAAGCTTGCACCATCTAAGGTCATCTGGCGACAATCTTCACCGCCTGTCCGAGGGCGCCGTCTCCCTGTAAATATTCATCACCATAGTTGCACCCAGCCGGATGATCTGCATTTATTAAAAATTTGTACATATTTTATAAATTTTATAAATTGACAAAAGATATCGGTATGTTATACTAAATTAATCATAGCTTAACAGTATCTGATTAATATTCTATATTCAATATGTTGCTTTTATAATCTTTTGTTTATCAGTCCTGTTCTACGTTAATAAAATATATAGATCATTGGACAGAGTATTCGCTTAAATAAGTGGGGGGGACAAATTTCCAACTGTCAAATTAATCTTGGTGCGATATTATGGATATAAGTAAATAATTAAATCGAGACGGTAAGGTTGTAAAATATTTCAAAAAGTATGTTTTAACTTACTTGACCGATTGTAATTACTGGCTATTATACGGTCTATTCAAGGAGGATAAAGTGATGGATAAACAATATAATATAATGGTAGTTGATGATGAAGAGAACTCTCGCCTAGGTCTGTCTAAAATACTTGAAAAATCCGGCTTTAAGGTGTTTACTGCTGAAGATGGAAGAGACGCCTTGGATAAATTGGAGTCAGCAAACTGTGATTTAGTAATTACAGACATGAAAATGCCGAATATGGACGGTATAGAACTTCTAAAAACAATCAAACAAACAAACCCACATATTGGAGTAATAATTGTTACTGCTTACGGCGAGGTTGATTCATATTTAGAAGCAATGAATTTGGGAGCCTTTGAATATCTTAATAAACCTTTTAAAGTAGATGAGCTAAAAAGAGTAATTAACAAAACTTTGAACGTAAAAGATGCTGAAAACAATTAAAAATTAGAGTACAGCATTATATTAAATGGCTACTAGAGTTAACTTCCAAAACCAAAGCCGTTTAATTTTCTTAGCTGGCATTCTTAAACGAAACGGAATGAAAAATCTGCCTACATATGCGAGCAGATTCTTCGGCTTTAAAGCTGAAGAATGACGGAATATAATCTTTTTCGCAAGAGAACTCTAGTAGCCATTTTTTTATTATAAATATATGCAACTATGCTTATTAGAAACTCTTAGGGGTGAACATATCGTAGCGCGGATGTAGATACCGACCGCAAGATCGGCCAAGATAAGCGGGTTTAAAAACCAGCATCTATAAAAGAAAACATGTGACTTCTTGTGCCATTAAAGTAACAGCGAAAAAAGATTACCCCGAATTACACTACATTATCCTTATTAGAAGTAATAATTTATAATGGATAATATAAATTAAGCATGATGGAGGCAGATGAACAAAATAACCATCGGCGTTATTGACGGCCAAGGCGGAGGAATCGGCAGCAACATAATTAAACGTCTCAGACAAGAAATTCCCATGGAACTGGACATTGTAGCCTTAGGCACTAATGCTACGGCGACAACAGCTATGATGAAGGTTAAGGCTAATCGCGGCGCATCAGGGGAAAACGCTATAATCCACAGCCTGCAATATGTTGATTTTATTGTAGGAGCTTTTTGTATTGTATTATCTAATTCCATGATGGGAGAAATTACGCCGGGCATTGCAACCGCTATTGCATCTTCTGATAAGCCTAAAATACTTCTCCCTTTAAAGGTGGCGCACTTGGAACTAGCAGGATATACACCGCATCCATTTCCTCACCTTATTGATGATTTGATTTTAAGGATTAAACAAACCCTTGAGAGAACCGGCTAACCCGCATATTTCATAAGACTTAGCAATAACGGGGTATCACCTATAATAATAGTCAATCGGTTTTGAAATTCTTAACCTTATATCTTAAAAAAAGTTTTTTGGTCATTTTATTAACAGTAATAGCTTTATTTAGCGCTTGCATGGCTAAAGAAAAAAAAGGTATTATTATATATAAAAGACCGGTAAAGGGGATGCGGGGATATGAGGTTAGATTAAGGGAATTAGAACCGCCAACAAGTATTGTATATCAAATAGAAGACTTACATACTAAAGAATTGGGCTGGTATGATAATCTAAATAAAACCCTGCGTCGAAAAAGAACGCCTCTAAGACGTAATCGATATCTTTTGCTAAAATAGTAATCAAATTTGGAAACTGTCATTCCTGCAAAGGCAGGAATTCATAACATATTTTTGTGTTCTGTATTTCGGGAATTAGTTTTGGTAGATAGTACCGAATTATTCGGGTTAGGTAGGAAAATAGGGGAATAATGAACGAACATAATTGGATTTTTTCTAAAGCTGCCAATCGAATGGGCAGTTCTATTATCAGGGAAATATTAAAAATGCTGGAGACTAAAGAGATTATTTCCTTGGGCGGAGCTGTGCCTGACCCCAAACTGTTTCCTTTGAAGGAAATAAGCGAGGCTACGCATAATGTACTAAAAAATAACGGCGCCGAAGCCTTACAGTACAGCAGTACGCAAGGTTATCTTCCTTTAAGAAAGTTTATAGCCAAACGGGCGCAAAAACAAGGTATCAAAGCCACAGCTGAAAATGTCTTAATCACTAACGGCTCGCAGCAAGGGCTGGATTTGGTCTGCAAAATTTTTATAAACCCCGGAGATACAGTAGTTACCGAACAGCCTACTTATTTGGGTTTTATTCAGTCGGTAAACACTTATCAGGCTAAATTTCTTTCTTTACCAATTGACGAGGACGGCTTACAGGTTGATTTATTAGAAAACGCTCTAAAGAATCATCATGAGAAGCCTGTTTTACTTTATTTGCTGCCCAATTTTCAAAACCCGTCAGGAGTAACTTTATCTCTTGCGCGGCGTAAAGAAATTGCCAGACTCGCCCAAAAACATCAGATTCCCATATTAGAAGACGATCCATACAGTGAGTTGCATTATTACGGAACCCCGTTGCCATCATTAAAATCATTTAAATGCGCAGATATAACCATCACCTTAGGAACAATATCCAAAACTATTACCCCCGGGCATCGGCTGGGCTGGGTAATTGCGGATACAGAGGTTATTAAAAAACTGGCCCTAGCGAAACAGGCTACAGACCTGCATACCAGTACCTTTGCCCAGTGGGTTATTTACGAATTTTGCCGGCAGGGTCATATGGACAAGCACATAAAATATTTATGTGCCGAATATGCTAAAAAACGTAATGCAATGCTTTCCGCAATGGAAAAATATTTTCCCGCTGATATTAAATGGACAAAACCAACCGGCGGTCTTTTTGTATGGGTAAGTCTGCCTGTTGGACTATATTCCACTAAAATTTTAAAAGACTGTATTGAAAATAAAGTAGCTTTTGTACCGGGTTCTGCTTTTTATACAGATGGCAGTGGAAATAATACCTTAAGACTGAGTTTTTCAAATGTTTCTATTGAGTAGTTAGATTTGGGTATAAAAAGACTGGCGGACGTATTAAAAATTCACCTTGACAAGCTGGCAGGCTAAATGTAGAGCTGAGGTCGGCCTGTTAGACATACAAAGTAAGTCTAACAAACCAGCGATAGCCGACTAGTTAGATTCATAAAGTTCTACACCGTTTTTACCCTTTTTTTTGGCTATATAAAGGGCATTGTCGGCTGCTCGTATTAAATCGGTTTTAGTATGGATTTTTTCATGTGGAATAGAGGCCACGCCTTGGCTGATAGTAATTCTTAATACTTCGTGTTCCATCTTGGCAAAATGAGATTCAACTCGTTGCTTTAGTCTTTCAGATGTAAGTTGCGCCCCGAAGATATCAATATGCGGCAGAATAAGGGCAAATTCCTCACCGCCGTATCGAGCCGCTACATCAATACCACGGATAGATTCCATCAACAGATTTGATAATGCCACTAAAATTTCATCGCCTATTTGATGACCAAAATAATCATTAACCTGCTTAAAATTATCTATATCCACCATAATAAATGATAGTTTGCCATTATATCGTTGACATCGGCTAAACTCTTCTGACAATCTTTCCTGAAAATAGGCATGATTATATAATTTAGTCAACCCGTCACGAATTGATAATTCTCTTAACTGATAATTTGTATTTTCCAAATCGGCTAGAATTTCCGATTTAATTTTTATAGAGTCGATTAATTCGCGGTTGTATTTTTCCAACTCTTCGATTTTACTGGTAAGGTCGGTAGAACTGGTCTCTAATTTTTCTAATAGTCTGTTTCTGTTCCTTAGTATCCGGCCTTTTTCTATATTTTCTTTAATTACCTGAGATATTTCCTTGCTGTTAAAAGGTTTAATAATATAGTCATTAGCCCCTTTTTTCATAGCTTCCACAGCGATTTCTTCCGAGCTGTAAGCGGTAATTATAACAACTGGAATATCCTGAGCCTTCAATTTTACTTCGGACAGCACTTCCAAACCGCTCATACCGGGCATATTTACATCAACCAAAATCAATTCAGGCCTGACTTGATTTAATAATTGTAATGCCTGCCGGCCATTGTCGCATACGGTTGTTTGATAGCCGTCATTTTTTAATCTCAATTCCAGTAATTTAAGGGTTTTGCTGTCATTATCCACTACCAACAATCTTCCCTTATTTTTTTCCTTATCCAACATTTGTTGCCTCTTGCGCAAATTTAGAACATGGACCGTTCTTAAAACTTCTGGGGCAATCTCTTACCCTCCCCCGTAAGGTAATTGTCATTCTGAACGAAGAGGAGTGGCGTGAAGAATCTACCCCCATATGCAAGTAGATTCTTCGGCCGAAGGCTGAAGAATGACAGAACCTATACAGTTAGAGAGTTTAAAACTTCCTGAGTCAGCATATTTATATGCACCGGCTTGGATATATATTTATCATATCCGGCCTCCAAGGCTTTTGTTTTATCCTCTTCCATAGCAAAAGCGGTAAATGCAATCATTGGAGTATCAACAAATTCCGGTATATTCCTTAACTGCCTAACCAATTGCAACCCATTTAATTCCGGTAATTTTACATTAGAAATTATCAAATCCGGCTGTTCTTTAATCGCCATAGCCAAGCCCTCTTTTCCGTCATTTGCTTCTAATAACAGATAATCAAGCTGGTTTAATATCATTCTAAGCAATCGTCTTTCCATGGGATTATCTTCTATAATAAGTATTTTTTTGTTATTTTCCACGAGCGCTACCTATATTTCTTGTTCGGTCGGGTACTCTGGGTCGTCCCTGACCCAGAGGTGAGCCCGACTACCATATTTATTTAACCCTAAAATTTAACCTCTAATTGAGCCATAAATTCATCATTATCTACGTCTTCATCATCTCCGGTATCTTCTTGATTAATATAGCGTTCCACTTTTAACTTAATATTTTTATAGATATCGGTAATTAAAGCTATCGTTATTTTTTGTCTATCCCAAGTATATGGATTATCCAGAGTATTATCAATATCTACATCCAGCTCGCCATATCTTACCAGCAATTCATGAGAGGAAAAGTATTTTACATTAGGGACCTTAAATTTGTAAGAAGGCTGTACATACCAGCCGTGTCTTTCCAGGGTTCCGTCTTTAGCTGCGATATATTGTCCGTAGAGTCTTAGTCCCGCTATCTGATAATCTACCCCAAAACCATATCTATATCCATTATCTTCATTATGACCGCCATTATAGTCAGGTAAATCCATCAGAAACTCAATATCATTGTCACTCAATTCTTTATACACATAATAAAGTAATAAGTCAACTTTACCAACCTTGCCATAATCGTGACGATATCCTATATTAGCATTAAATTCGCTTAAACCGGTAAAATCTTCTTCTTTTCGGTTATCATGTATAATCTTATATGAAGCATCTTCAGCAACCTGCTTGCCGCCTAATTCCAAACCATCGCCGACCAACAGACTCCAATACATACGGCTGCTCCCGCCGCCCAAGCTTATAGCATACTCGTCATCGCGATAAAAAGCAGTGCCTATCAAAGGATAGTCTTCAGTTGTACGATTGGCATGGGTCTTTATTTGTCTTTCGTATTGCCCTATATCCAAATAGGCATTACAAAAAGGCAAGTTATCAAATACAAGATGAAATTCGTTTAAATATGTCTTTCCATGTGGTTTAAAGTATAACTGGGCATCCAAATAAATATCATCACTTAAATAAACTTTAGGATGAAGAACAAATTTATCTAATTGAAAATGCGGTTCTGTTTCAGCAGCATCATTTTGAGCATCAACAAATTCATATTCTAATTCACCGCCAATAGTGATTCTACCTCCCTTAACAGTACCCAAAAAACTATCCAGATTCTGCCCCGGAGTTTTTTGTTTTAAGGCTAAATATTCATCTACCGCCTTGTGTACTTCCTGTGTGGTCTGAGTATCCAATTCAGCATATGCCCTATTGCTTACAACACTTAAAACTACGCACGCAACTGCAAACAACATCATAAATCTTTTCATCAAGCTTCCTTTTTTAATCGTGGTGGTTATAATTTTCAATACAATGCCCCTGCTTATTAAGTTGTAGCCGCCGACTTTCTTTTAAGCCGGCCACTTTGCGGGTTTAAAAACCCGCTGCTACAATTACTTAAACACAGGCGTCAAATAATCAAAGCTGATAACAAATAACCGGCAAAAGCAAGTATAACCGTATTGTTATAGCCTAACAGCAGCCAGCATAATGCCACCAAAACCGCGCCTATAGTAGAAGTAGTGGTGTTTATAGCCCACATCCAGGCTACTGTATTTTTACTCTCATCATCCAACAGGCGCATACCAAAAACAAACGGTAGACCGCAGATAAAACCAATAGGAAAAAGCATCGCAATACAGAGAAATATCTTATAACCAACAGGCAAATGGGCAAGCTCTATTGTTATATCAGCCCAAAACAGCCAATAGGAAAATAACAATCCCGCCAATAAAAATACTGCCGACCGAAACAGTTTTTTTATATTCTGCCGCCCTATTTTCCCAGCCAGTAAACTTCCCGCACCCATAGACAAAGTAAATGCGGCCACCGTAGTAAAAAAGCCATAAGTCGGAATACCGATAAATGCACTAACCCATTGCATCATGGTCAGTTCCAGACAAATAAAACTTAATCCCAGCAGGGCAAAGTAAAACAGGCGCCGAAATGAATATACATGTTTTTTTCTATCCTGAAAGCTAAAAGAATTAAACATTGGTAATATAACAAGTAACAACAAATAAATCAAGAAAATTATAAGTATGGATATCAAGAACTTAACATATTGCGGAATACTATGCCATGAAAATATATTCTCGGGTTTTAAGTAATTATAATAATATGGATTATCATCAGCTACAGGCGCTATATTCATCGGTGCGCTTTTATAAAAAGCCTTATTGTCGCGAGCCACTAAAAAACGCGATAGTAACCCTGTTTTTTTATAATATGGAGAAAAAATTAACTCATACCCCATACCGTGAGCTATTTTATCAGCCCTAAGGATGTCTGCTTCGCTAAATGCAGCCGGTGAAAATATCACTGATACCGAATAACCAAAATCCGGTAATTTAGAACGATTCCTGCCGCCAACAACCATAATATGTTCTGCCGGATTCCTGCCAGAGTCCTCAAGGCTTTCCTTAATAGTAGCTAAAATACGGTAAGCCGGTTGAAATTCATGCTCCAGAGTATCAGCATTGAATGCAGCGCTTAAACCGAATATCCCCTTTGGGGTTAAGTGATTAAGATATGCAATATAAGCCTCTTTAGTCTGTAAGTATTCAGTGGAAAAACCGTAACAACCCGCCGCAATCAGCCTGGGCGTCGTACCGGTTACCGGCAAAATTATATTGAATTTATCTTTAGTACGCTTCAGATAATTGCGAGCCTCATCTATTATTACTTCAACTTTGGGATTATCATAAAGCCTGCCGGAGAAATCACGCAAATATCCCCGCATAATATCATTTACAATCGTACGGTTAAATTCCACCGCTGTAACTTTTGCGCTGTTACACAATAAGGCGGCAAATACATCCTTACCGCCGCCGGCGCCCAGTACCAATACATTTGGCGATTCTTTGAATAATAAAGGAAAACTGTCTATTTGATTTTTTATTTTTTCCAGCTCATCAAAAGGCATAGCAGCATTTACCGCATGCGTGGAAGAATTATAATCCTGACTGATAACTTTAAAGGCTTCTGAGGCAATAGCCTCTTTTTTCTTACTTATCCCGCGTCCGGTAAAATAAGATTTTGAAGCAATAGTGGTCAACCCGAATTCGCTCCATCTCTCAAACTCAGTGGCATCCTTGCGACCCGACGGATGAGGCAGCTTCCACGTCGCACTATAGTGATTAAAAACAAACAGCCCCAGTATAATTACTGTACTAATACCGGCAGCCAATTTTTGGAAGCGACCCATACCAAAAGCAATGCTAAGCAGCGCCAACTGAGCTAATATCGCCGAAAAGAACACGGCGGAAAAACCATCGGTCTTATTAAGCAAAATAAAAGCCAGCAGGCAGCCAATACCAGCGCCCAATAAATCAAAGAAATAAACCTTTTCTATTTTATCTATATGCGTATGATAGGCCAAGGCCAGTATTACCCCGCCGAAAAAAAACGGAATAATACATAAACCGATAAATAGACCCACCATAAATAGATTGGAAACCTCTATAACCAGGCTGGGCACCCTTACATAAGTGCAAAAAAGGGGAATAATGATTAAACTTAAAGAAAGGAATACGGCGGATATATAATAAATATTTTGCTTACTTTCTGCGTTCTTATCTTTAAGATACAACTGAACAAATATACCGGCTATACCCAAACCGGCCATAGCCGCAGATATGGCCAACACAGAAAAATACTTTAAAAACAAAGCGGAAAGAATACGAGTTAGGAATACTTCATAACTAAGTAAGGCAGTAGATGTAAAAAATATAGATAGGAATATACTTTTGCGAAAGGACTTCATATTAATTTAAGGCCAGCGCTTGAGCTATGGCATAATCAGTATCATGCGATAGGCTGATAAGAATATTTTTTATTCCCAGTCCATCGGCTATACGCTTAGCCGCCCCGCTTAATAATACAGACGGTCGTTTTCCTGCAACCGATTTTATTTGTACTTCAGGCCAGTTTATATCCTGGCTTAAACCCGTACCAAGGGCTTTTAAGACCGCTTCCTTAGCGGCAAAAATACCGGCAAGATGTACCGCTGGGTTGATATATTGCAAGCAATAGCTTTGTTCCTGAAGAGTAAATACACGCTTTAAGAATTTTTCACCCCATCTTTTATAGGCTTTTTCTATACGTTTTATATGTACCAAATCAATCCCGATTCCGTATATCAATTTTTATGACCCAGCCCTTTGAATTACTTTAAGCATTTGCAATACCGCCTGCTCCATACCAACCAATACCGCCCGGGCTATTATGTTATGCCCAATATTTAATTCGCTTATTTGAGGAATTTCAGCAATAGGAAGTACATTATAATACGTCAAATCATGTCCGGCATTAACCTCCAACCCATGTGAGTCGGCCAACTCAGCTACTTTAATTATTTTGTGTAATTCCGCCTGCTGATGCTCGCCTTTGCTTTTTGCATATATTCCGGTATGTATTTCTATATGTTTTACTCCAATATCTTGAGCGGCTTGTGCCTGATTTTTATCGGGGTCTATAAAAATACCAATTTTAATACCCAATGGCGCCAATTTATCTATGGTTTTTCTTATGATTTTTTGCTGGCCTATAACATCCAGACCGCCTTCAGTGGTTATCTCTTCAGGACGCTCCGGCACTAGAGTAATCATATCAGGCGCTACACTTGCAGCTATAGCGCACATCTCATCATCAGCCGCCATTTCCAGATTTAATTTTGTTCTAACCTGCTTACGTAATAGTCTCAGATCATCGTCTTGAATATGCCGTCTATCATGGCGCAGGTGTACAGTAATACCATCTGCGCCGGCTAATTCAGCCAGCATAGCGGCATATACCGGATCTGGCTCTACGCTTTTCCTAGCCTGCCTGATATTGGCCACATGATCTACATTCACTCCCAACTTTACCAAAATAAGCTCCTTTTTGAACATAACGCTCATTGGCTATCTTTGCAACCGCCGCAGATACCGACCTTAAAGTCGGTATCTACGGGAAAAATGGAAATTTATATATTGTTCAATCATCTTTTTTGTTTATCATATGTTGCTGGCCGATTGTAAGCAAATTGTTTAGTAAGAAATAAATCACCAAACCAGCTGGCATATTATAAAAAATAACTGTCATAACAGCAGGCATCATAAGCATGATTTTGGCCTGCTTGGGATCGCCGGTAGACGGGGTCATTTTTTGCTGAATAAACATGGTAATACCCATTAATATGGGCAGAGTTCTCATCGTAAGCCATATAGAAGGCGCATTCCACAGACCAAACCAACCCACCTCCGGCGCGGCTAAATCCTGAATCCAAAGCATAAAAGGAGCATGGCGCAATTCAATAGAGATCAACAAAGCCTTATATAAAGCAAAAAATATAGGTATTTGAAGCACCATAGGCAGACAACCGCCGACCGGATTGACCTTATGCTTTTTGTAAAGCTCCATTATTTCCTTATTCAGCCTCTGAGGATCGTCCTTATATTTTTTGCGCAAACCGCTTATTTTAGGCTGAACCTTCTGCATATCCTTCATGGATTTAAAACTAGCATTGGTCAGCGGCCATAAAAGCAGTTTTATCGCAATAGTAAGAATTATAATATCAATGCCATAATTTCCGCTATATTTATGAAAGAATCTAAGTATATCCATAATAGGCTTAGCTAAAAAGCTGAACCAGCCGTAATCTATGATTTTTTCTAATTCGCTGCCGGCAGCGGTTAATTTATCCATATCCTGCGGTCCTGCATATAAACCGAACCGCTGGCTTACGCCGGCGCCGGGAGTCACCTCAAATGATAATGCAGAAACCCCCACAGCGGCATGTTTATCATCCGCTTTAGTGATAAGCGCCTCTGCATTGCCCTTTTGGGGAACTATAAAAGCCGCAAAATACGTATTTTGCAGCGCTACCCAGGCTACATTACCCTTTTTGATTAATTTGCCTTCTATGTTGCTGGTTTTTTCCTGAACAAGTTTTCCATCAAGTAATATGGTAGCGCCGGTATGACTATATGTATTTTCATAACCCGTATCCGGCCCTAAACCGTAGCCCCAACCTAAGTAATATTTAAATTGTAACGGCGTCTCGCTTAGATTCTCAATTTTAATATCTATATCTACATAATAATTTTCCTTTTGAAAGGCAAGTTCTTTGGTTATTTTTATACCGCTTTGATCCACATATGAACATCTAATTTTATCAAGTACATTCTCACCTATAGCAGGTATACGTTCTATTTTATATAGACTATTATTTAAGCGGTCCATCAATTTTTTATCATCTAAGATCAAATTCAATGGATAATGCTGCTTATAATTAGATTTGGGTGATACTAATTCCAGCGGACTTCTGTGTTCGTCTTGGTGCTTTTGCAAAACCCAACTTTTAATACGTCCGCCTTTATTGGTGATTGTCGCATGATACAGCGGGGTAGTTACCTCAATATTTTGCAAGTAATAATCTTTTTGAGCGGTTATTTGTTCTTTTAAACCCTCGTCTAAACCAGCCAAGTCAACTTCTGTTTTTTTCATTGGTTCGTAGTCGGCGTCAGTAGAATTTTGCAAAACTACAGAAGGATCTTCTTTGTCGCTATTAGCTGTTTCAGTAAGCGCCGGAGGCTGAGTTTTTTTGGGCATAAAATATTTACCCACCAACTCCTGATAAACCACCAGTATACCCACTGAAATTATTATTACTAAAATAAGTCGTTTTTCCATTATATATTAACCTTTTTTACCCTATTCAAAGTCTTCTAATTCTTCTTCCAATTTACGTTTATATTCATCTGTCTCTGCTGATATATTTTCCATATCAGTATCAGCGCTGCTTTGTTCAGGGGATTGTTTGCGCGCCTTCACCCAGCGCAGCATTACAAACGCAACTCCAATAGCGCCAAGTAGTGGAATAATATAGGGTACTACCACCCACATAATCCAGTTTATACCTTCTTTTTAGGGGCGGCCAACACCTGTTCGCCCTCATTGGCTACCATAATATCCAGAATTTCCTGCTCTGTTTTTCCAATCTCAACCTGCGTTAAGATAAATTCACGTTTTCCCCGAGCATTCCCACAGGTACAGGTAGCTAAAATTTGATTGCCGCAACCGCATAAACATACCAACTGGTGGGCAATTTTCATCATTTTATTTTCTGCTTCGCTCTTTTGCGCCAGAGCAGAATTATAACCCAATATTATAAAGCTGGTAAAGAAAACGGCCAGCAGATAATAGCTTATTTTGTTAATACGCTGCATTTTTATAGCACTCTATGTTTAAATATTACGTTATCACGCCTGTATTTTTCAGTACATCTCACAGTCAAAACATCACTATCATTTGTAGACGCCGACCTTAAGGTCGGCTGCTATGGCTACACATTTTTCACCATCAGAGGACGTCTTTTATTTGGCCATATAGCAATTATACTACCCAGCGCCATAACAATACCGCCAATCCATAACCAGACCATCAATGGATTTATGACCACTTTAAAAGTGGCTTGCTGATCACTGTCAAACCCTGCCAGTATTATATATAAGTCTTCCTTTAGATTCCAATGAATAGAAACCTCGCTTACCGGCTGCTCTGAATTTTTAAAATGTATGTTTTTTTCAGGAGTAAGAGTGTATATTTTTTTACCGTTTTTATATACCGGCAACTCAGCTATGTTCACCATTTTATTTTGAGTTGGATATTGAGTAAAACGATCCAATTTAATGGTATAATCAGCAATATTAAATTCCTGCCCGATTTTAAGCGAGACCTCTTTTTCTATTTTGTAAGCGCCTGATGCCGCCATACCAATGAACATACAAACTACTCCAAGATGTACAACATATCCCCCATAGCGCCGTTTATTTTTAGTAGTAAGACGCCACAGGGCTAGGAGCGGATTCTCGCCTGTAGTATGTATCCGCGCTCGCGTACCTCTGTAGAATTCCATTAATATGGTAATTATAACAAAAACAGAGAATATAAAGCAAATAAGCGCATAACTGCTAGTAACACCCATGGCAAATAAAATAATACCAGCGATTAAACTTAGCGCGCTTGGCAACAAAAACTGCGTTTTAAATTTTGTACAGATGTCTTACGCCATGCAATAAGCGGGCAGATACCCATTAAAATTAAAAGCGCAAGCCCGATAGGTACATTAATCTTATCAAAATAAGCAGCCGTTACCGTACTTTTAGCGCCGCTGGCAATCTCAGATACAAGCGGCCAGACAGTGCCCACGAATACTACCAGACATATCGCCACCAATATTAAATTATTATACAAAAAGGTGCTTTCCCGACAAAGCAGCGAATCAAGTTCATTTTCACTTTTTAGATCATTATAGCGCAGGGCTAAAAGTATCCCGGAAAGCAAAATAATTACCACCAAAAAGGTCATAAAAAACGGCCCCAAGTTTGATTCGCCAAAGGAATGCACCGATGATATAACCCCTGACCTAGTAATATAAGTACCGAAAATACATAAGGCAAATGTAGTTACAATCAATACCATATTCCAGATTTTAAGCATGTTCTTTTTTTCCTGGATCATAACGGAATGTAGATATGCCGTACCGGTAAGCCACGGCATAAATGAGGCGTTTTCCACCGGGTCCCAAGCCCAGTATCCGCCCCAGCCCAATTCCACATACGCCCATTGCCCGCCTAGAATAATTCCCGCAGTTAACATAGTCCATGAAAAAAGCGTCCAGCGGCGGGTGGTTTTTATCCAGTCATCATCCAGATTTCCGGTAATCATAGCGGCGATAGCAAAGGCAAAGGGTATGGTAAAACCCACATAACCCAAATATAAGGTAGGCGGATGCCAAATCATCCCCGGATTTTGCAATAGCGGATTTAATCCCTTACCATCAGGGGGGCAAAAATAAAAACTTTCAAACGGCGGAGTGACAAAAACCATGGTACTGACCAAAAACAGGCAGGTCGCCATTAGTACCGCAATTATATAAGGCATCATCTCCCGATTGGTATGCCTGTTTTGCGCGCTCACCATAATGGAAAATAATGACAACACCCACACCCATAATAGGATAGAACCCTCCTGACCCGCCCAGAAAGCAGTAACCGTATAAAACATAGGCAGCGCCTTGTCGGAATAATGGTATACATACTGTACCTCAAAATTACGGGTTACAAAGGCATGTAATAATATCCCTGAGGCAATGGTTAAGAGGCCGAATACCCCGTAAGTTGCGAATCTGGCGCTTTCCACCATTCGGTCTTCTTTTAGTATCCCTCCCAAAAGGGATGCCACAGTGGCATAAGCCGCCAATATAAAACATAAATAAAAAGAGAAAGTACCGATTTCAATCATTGGTTAATATATCCTATTGTATCCTTATTAATTAGATTGTATGTTTTTGCCTTTAGTAGTTTTTAATACAATAGACAAAACACTCTAAAACAGGCGGATATAGAATTACATCTCGCCTTGTAAAAAAAACGTTTCGGTTTAAACATTCATGTTGTTATTGGGATTCATATTTGGAGGGACATTTAGCCAATAACTGCGTAGCGTGGAAGATATTTTCAGTATTTAGTTTACCCTCAACAACCACTTCCACACCATATTTGAAGGTATCCGGCACTACTCCATGATAGACTACCGGAATATTTTGTTTCCCGTCAGTGATGTTAAATGTAAGGTCTAATTTATTGCCATCCCAATTGATCGAACCGTCTTGTATATGACCGGAAATCCTGATTCCTTTATTATATATCTCAGAGGACTTGGTCATTATTTCACTGGGAGTATGATAATATACCATACTGTCACGCACACCGGTATAAACCAAAGCAACAATAGCGCAGGTAATCAAAAGTCCGCCAATTATAAATTTTAATTTCTTTTTCTTTATAGACATAAAAACTCTTTTTTTAATTTTTTCGGGAATAAATTAATCATAAACATTAATATGGCTTTGAAGTACCACATAGTAGCATAATCATTGTTTTTATGTCAAGCCCTACTAAAATTATCTATATACTAACCAAGAACAATTTATACAATTTGGGGATTAATTTTATATACAAACATATCAGTAGAAGTTGTTAATAAGCATAGTTGCATAAATAAGTATAATTTTCTTGCTTTTTTGCTAATCATCTGATATTATGTGTAATAACAAGGAGGTAACAGATGATTAGAGTTAAGCTAACGCCAGAGCAGCTAAAAGAATTAGAACGATATCGGGGGCAAGCCTCTTCGGAGAATTCTTAAAAAAGCTTTTATGGTTTTATTAAATCAAGAAGGGCTCTCGGCTGTTAAGATTGCTAAAAAACTACAGCGGAATCCGCATAC
>JAJRXT010000053.1 GCA_024276125.1 bacterium | reverse complement strand
CTTATCACCCTTGTTTTTCGCATTAATATCCGCGCCTTGATTTAGCAAGAGAGCTACGGTAGCGGTGTGACCGTTTTGGGATGCAAACATCAAAGCAGTCTTATCACCCTTGTTTTTCGCATTAATATCCGCGCCTTGATTCAGCAAGAGAGCTACGGTAGCGGTGTGACCGTTTTTGGCCGCCAGCATCAAAGCGGTTTTGTCATAATCGTTTTTTGCATTAATATCTGCGCCTTGATTCAACAAGACCTCTACTGTAGCGCTGTGGTCGTTTTTGGCGGCCAGCAGCCAACTATTATATTTTTCTAACGCTAGCATCAAAGCTATTTCCTCATCTTCCTTTTTCGCCATAATATCCGCGCTTTTAGCCAACAAGACCTGCACAATGGCGGTGTGGCCGTTTTCTGCCGCCAGCATCAAGGCGGTCTCATCACCCTTGTTTTTTGCATGAAGAACAGCGCCTTGATTGAGCAAGAACTCTACAATATCCGCGTGGCCGTTTTTGGCCGCCAGCATCAAAGCGGTCTCATCACCCTCGTTTTTTGCATGAAGAACAGCGCCTTTAGCCAACAAAACCTGCACAATAGCAGTGTGTCCGTTTTCTGCCGCCAACATCAAGGCGGTTTCATCACCCTCCTTTATTGCATAAATATCCGCGCCTTGATTGAGCAAGAACTCTACAATATCCGCGTGGCCGTTTTTGGCCGCCAGCATCAAAGCGGTCTTATCATCCTTGTTTTTTGCATTAATATCCGCGCCTTGATTCAACAAGAGAGCTACGGTAGCCGCGTGGCCGTTTTGGGATGCCAGCATCAAAGCCGTTTCGCCGCCCTCGTTTTTTGCATGAATATCCGCATCGTTCTCCAGTAAGAGCTTTATTGTAGCCGCGTGGCCGTTTTGGGATGCCAGCATCAAAGCCGTCTTGCCGCCCTCGTTTTTTGCATGAATATCCGCATCGTTCTCCAGTAAGAGCTTTATTGTAGCCGCGTGGCCGTTTTGGGATGCCAGCATCAAGGCAGTTTTGTCACCTTCCTTTATTGCATTAATATCCGCGCCTTGATTCAGCAAGAGTTCTACGGTAGAGGTATGTCCATTTTGGGATGCAAACATTAAAACCGTCTTTTCATAATAGTTTATTGCATTAATATCCGCGCCTTGATTCAGCAAGAGTTCTACGGTAGAAGTATGTCCGTTTTGGGATGCAAACATTAAGGCGGTTTCGTCATTATAATTTTTTTCATTAATATCCGCGCCTTGATTCAGCAAGAGTTCTACAGTAGCGCTGTAGCCGTTTTCTGCTGCTGCCATCAAGTCTGTCTTGTCATCATAGTTTTTTGTATTTTCTTCCTGCGCTAATATCTGTACTGCAAAGGCTGAAGAAGCGTCATAACCTTTATATACTGCTGCTAAGGCAATCATCAATGAAAGCAAAAAAACAAGAATTTGTTTATTGGTCATTTTAAATTATTTCCTAATTTAGGAAGCTCTTACCTAACAACAGTCATTCCCGAATGTTTCTATCGGGGGTCTAAATTAATGTAAGTTCGGCATAATGATGTTAAAATGTTATTACATATCAATTGATTGATGTAAATTCTCTGTAAAGGAAATTGTCATTCTGAATGAAACGGAGTGGAGTGAAGAATCTATCCGCATATGCGGGCAGATTCTTCGGCCTCCGGCCTTAAGAATGACAGGCTAAAAAAACCTTTTTCATTATAGTATAAAGCTTAACTTAATGACATTGGGGCGCATCCCCTCCCGCAACATGGCAATGTTATTGACTTAATATACCGAAAATTAAAAATGTAGGGTTGAACAAGCCCATATTGGAAATAAGTCTACAAAAAAATATGTTAAGCCTGCGTTTTTTATAGTTGCGCATCCATCACACCTAGCGGTGAGCAAGCGTGATGGATTCGAGGTGTTATTTACTTTGTTAAGATAACCTGTTATATAAGACCCCTTAATCCACCCTACGGCTACGGCAAGGTTTTTGTTCTTTTTGCTAAAATACCTTAAGTTAACAACATTGCCGCATCACGGGCTTAAGACAGGGGCACGGATCCACGCCGTCGCCCCTACAGTTTAACAAAATCAATACGTTTATGTTAACTCATTAAATTAATTGGCAAAAATCATACAATAATTATTTTATTTTTATTGTAGCGGCACACGTATTTTTATCCAGGGTTTTATTACCGGTAGTCAATACAGCAACGCCGTAGATGCTGCCATAACCTGGAACAGCGCCTTTGGGAATGATAGTTCTTAGTGAAAAATTGTATTTACCGGGAGCGGGATTGCGCAGCAATTTCTCACTTAATAGCGTATTATTGCCCGCTCTATCGGTAAAAAAATAACTGAGCTGCATGTTATACACAGCATCTCGGTCGCCTTCAATAGTAATAATCACTTTTATGATAATTGTATCGCCGGATAAAAAGAATATTTCCCAATTAGCTTCTTTATCTTGTGTGTATAACTGGCAGACATTTATTTGTTCTTCGCCTTCATCATCTTCTTCATCTTCTTCTTTACCTGCTTTAACTTCTTCTGCTTCTTCTACAATTACCGACTTTTCGCTAATTCTAGTGATAAAAGCATCATAACTTCCCCCGCTATAGATTGGCTGAAGAGGATTTAGAGTAGGAAAATCGGTAGACTGAGTATTTCCGATTATATAAGCGCTACTGGCAGTATTTAGTGCAATGCCGCAACCAGTATCAGCAGAATGTCCGCCCAGGTAGGTGGAATAAGCTAGAGCGCTGCCAACGCTGTTTATTTTGCTTACAAAGGTATCATAGGAACCGCCAGCATAATTTTTTTGCAGCGGATTAACCAAGGGGAAATCGATAGATGCTGTTCTCCCTGTAATATAAGCATTGCCGAAAACATCAAGCGCTATACCCAAAGCCCCGTCGCTGTTATTCCCCCCCAGATATGTGGAGTATGTCAGCGCGCTGCCGGCGGAATTTATTTTGCTTATAAAGGCGTCAGTATTGCCGGCATAACTTTTTTGCAGCGGATTAACCAAGGGGAAATCGGTAGATGCTGTTCTTCCTGTAATATAAGCATTGCCGGAAACATCCAGCGCTATGCCCAAAGCCCCGTCGCTATTATTTCCCCCCAGATATGTGGAGTATGTCAGCGCGCTGCCGGCGGAATTTATTTTGCTTACAAAGGCATCCTCAGCCCCTTTAAGGCTACCCTGTAGTGTATTGGCCAGAGGAAAGTCCGTAGAAGTTGTCCATCCGGCAATATAAGCATTGCCGGAAGTATCTACGGCAATATCCAAGGCCTCATCCCTGTTATTTCCCCCCAGATATGTGGAGTATGTCAGCGCGCTGCCGGCGGAATTTATTTTGCTTACAAAGGCATCCTCAGCCCCCTTAAGGCTCCCCTGTAGTGCATTGGCCAGAGGAAAGTCAGTGGACTGAGTGTATCCGATTATATAAACATTGCTGTCAGCATCTACGGCAATGCCGCGGCCGCTGTCAGCGGAATTCCCGCCTAGATAGGTGGAATAAACTAAAGTTCTACCATTCCTATCTATTTTGCTTACAAAGGTATCATAGGAACCGCCGGCATAACTTTTTTGCAGCGGATTAACCATGGGGAAATCGGCAGATGCGGTTCTTCCTGTAATATAGGCATTGCCGGAAGCATCGAGCGCAATATCATACCCGCTGTCTGTATCACTTCCCCCTAGGTAGGTGGAGTATACCAGCCTGCGTCCGGTAGCATCTATTTTGCTTACAAAGATATCTTGTCCGCCTGACTTATTTTTCTGTAAGGGGGTAGTTAAAAGAAAATCAGCAGAGGAAGTATAGCCTATAACATAAGCATTGCCGGCGGTATCTATAGCCAAGTTAAAGCCCACATCAATACTGCTTCCGCCCAGGTAAGTAGAGTATGCCAATATAGGGTCTATAATCAGCGGTTTTGATTTATCATATGCTGCCAGGGTAAAACCGTAGGCAAAGGTTTGCGCCTCATGCAGGGGAGCGTCTTGTTCACTCCCGCCCTTTTGCGAGGGGATAAACCCCTCCCCTACATTATTATACAGCTTTAAACTACCGTCTATCATTACCCTTTTACCGTCTATTATCTGATAGACATAAGGCGCTTTTTGGATAAGACTGCCTTGGGCTAATATTATCTCCATATTACCCTTCTTATCCAGCTTTAAATTTTTGATACCCTCGTAAGAAAGCTTAATTTGGGATGGGTCTGCCCCCGGGGCTAGAACCAAATCATACTCCAATTGCCGATTATTGCCATAGAACTTCACATCTATGCCCGGATAGACTTCCTTATAAACTACAGTTTTATAGGTAGAGATACCGTTTTTCCATTTGCTTTTATCATTTCCGATAAAATAATTTACCTGATGTTTTTGTTTATCCATAGGTAAAATCTGCGGTTTAGCATTAGCCCGTTCAAAATTTAGTTTTAGGGATTCTACCTCATATTTACCGGCTTTTATGAGCGAAAAATATACTCCTTTCCGGGTAAAATAAGTGGTATGCCGGCTTGACTTTTCATAAAATCTTACTTGTTTATCCACTTGTCCCTTATTTTCGATAAAATAAAGCGGTAATTTTCCATATGACTTATGTATCCTGGTTTTGGTATACGCATCAACTTTTGTTGGTTCAGCCAAAGCCAAACTGTAAAAGCAGCCAAGTGTTAAATAACATATAGCAATAACAACTAAAAAACTATGTGAAAAAGCTTTTTTTTTCATACCGACTCTATCCCCGTTTTAAAAATGTGTGCGATAGGTGGTTATCTTTTTTAAACAATCAAGTTATTGGAGCGTTTCCATGTTGACTGTTGACTATTTTGCTATGTAATTTATTCAAGATTGATGCCATTGCAGCGGTAATTTGTCTTTTTAACCTTAAAAAAACTCTTAAGACTTAACCATGATAATTCGGGAGTTAATCTGAGGCAATGCGTATACTCTTGAAATTATAGACGTTTTATACTTCCAATCAAAAAGATTAAAAATACAAATTATATTTTCTTATATGTTATGCTATTATCTTGTTTTATAAGCTGTTTCCGCTAAGTTAAGGAAATTGTTATTCTGAATGAAGAGAACAGTGTCACAACTGCTTATAACCTGAAAAATGTTCTCAGTCTGTCATTCTTTCGGAGGCGGGAATCCAGTCTTTTCAATGAGTTATGTATTCATGCCTCCGCAGAAATGACAGAAAAAAAACGATTTTTCTTGTTGTGACACAGCCTCGAAACGCAGTGGAGTGAAGAATCTGCCCCCATATGCGAGCAGATTCTTCGGCCTCCGGCCTCAGAATGACAGGCGTGGAATCGTAACTATCAAAAAAACGTAGATTCAATTTCAATATGGGCTTATTCCATCCTACATTTTTAAATTCCGGCATCTTAAGTCAACAGCATTGCCGCTATAGGGACAGGAATCCAGTTTTTTAAAGTAGCTTATGGATTCTCGTTTTCACTGGAATTACAGTAAAATGCAGTTACGACACAGCCTCGAAGTATGCGGGCTAATTTGTTCACCGAGAATTTGCTGGAACTATTTATAAAACAATACACTAATGCCATATTTATGTTATAATGTATTTTAACTCTCGTATATTCACTTTATGCCCCTTTTTAAGGATATCTGCAAATGAATTTTAATCGGAATTATGTAAGCAGGCCGGCTATGTGCTTATGCTTATGCTTAAGTTTAATTGTAGCGGCTCCCGTTTCAGCAGAGGAGATCAAGCAGCCTGATTCAAAAAAACAACAGTCAATTTATTCTGTCCAAAGGATTTTAGTCAGGTTTAAGCAGGCTGGAGCTGATAACGAGGCGGCAGAACAAAAAATAACCGATGCCTTAGCTCAAGTAGGAGGCAGGATTGTTCGCAGCTATAGCGTTGCCGGTTTAAAGCTTGTAGCCCTAGATGGCGATATCTCCGTAGAAGAGGCTGTCGGAATTTTAAACGATAATCCGGCGGTTATGTATGCTGAACCGGATTATAAGGTGAATATAGACCAAAAACAGCCCCAAAATCCAGATACAGTCCCCCCGCCTAATAATTCTACAGCCATACCCAATGATCCGCTAAATGCAACGCCTAGCAATGGCGGTGGGTCCGCTACTATTTGAGATAATATCGACTTAAATATATATTTGAAACTCTTTCACAATATGGGCTTGACCCACCCTACATTAAAAAAGCAGGGTTTGCGTAACATGACTTATTGAAAGATTATACCAGTATAAATATATTTTGAGCTGTTTTAAAATTCCTAAACATTAAAATACATAAGGACGTGATTTAAAGATGAAATCAAAAGTATATTTTATTGATTTACGCGCTAAACAAAAATTGAATCTGTTTACTAAACTTAAAAATTTATTAGAAAATTGCAAACTGGATAATGTAGTCAAAAATAAAGCCCTGATTGCAGTAAAGCTGCATTTTGGCGAAGACGGCAACCTAAGCTATATTCATCCGCGATTAGTCCGCTGCATGCTGGATATTATAAAAGAAAAGGGTGGGCAGCCGTATCTTACCGATACTAACAGCCTATATGTAGGCAGCCGCTGCAATGCTGTATGTCATCTTAAGACGGCTTATAAAAACGGCTTCGGTTTTCCTATGCAGGATACGCCGGTAATTATTGCCGACGGACTGCGCGGCGCCGATGCTTGTTGCGTGGAAGTAAATTTGAAACATTTTAAAAGCGTGGATTTGGGATTACAGGCAACTCAAGCCGATGCGATGGTATGTCTTAGCCATTTTAAAGCGCATGAATTAACCGGTATCGGCGGCGCTATCAAGAATGTTGGTATGGGGCTGGCTTCGCGTTCCGGTAAATTGAGTATACATTCCAGAGTAACCCCCTATGTACAAAAAGAATGTATTAAGTGCGGTACTTGTATCCCATATTGTCCGGCCGGCGCTATTTCATTTGCCGGACCCGACAAACAGGCCTGGATTGATACTGAGTTGTGTCTTGGCTGCGGTCAGTGTTTGATAAGCTGTCCTGATAATTATATTAAAATACGCTGGGATGAATCTGTACAAAATATACAGGAGAAAATTTGCGAATATGCTTACGGTCTGCTAGTACAAAAAAAGATGCCTTCTATATTCGTTAATTTTGTCACTAATATTACCCCTGAATGTGATTGCTACGGGCATTCTGATGCCTCGATTGTACCCGATATAGGTATTTTGGCCTCTTATGATATAATCGCTATAGACCAGGCCTCAGCCGATTTGGTGAATAAGGCGCAAGGACTTACAGGTACTGCTCTAAAAGGTGCATTTAAGAGCGGCGCTGATAAATTTAAGGCGGTGTATCCGAATATTGACTGGCGTATTCAACTGGATTATGGGGAAAAGCTTGGCTTAGGAACCCGCAGTTATAAGCTTATTAAACTAACAGATTAGATGCGGTAAGTTTCTTGCTCCTGTTATTGTCTAAAGAATTATTCCAAAAAAAATAGTGACGGGCAATGATACGGTTAGTTAATATAGCTTGACATAGCGCAAGCTTTCTATTATAGTATCGTTGTTAAAAGTTATATATATATCTTGGCAATGTTAGTTATAGATAAAAACTTATTGGTACAAATGTTCCGGCACGCTAAGGATGATTATCCAAACGAATGTTGCGGTGTGTTGATTGGTGAAAGTTATACAGAAAACAGCGTTACAGGTTTTTGTAAAATGGCTAACACCAATAAGCAGAGGGCTTCATACCGTTATCTGATTGATGCTAAAGAGCATTATCTGGTAGATAAAAAGGCCAGAGCCGACGGTCTTGATATTATCGGCTTTTACCATTCTCATCCCAACTCAGGCGCCTGTCCTTCGGCTTATGACTGCCTGCATGCCTGGCCGGCATATACGTATTTAATAATATCGGTGGATGAGTGTAAAAATACTTTGGCCAGAGCATGGATATTATCTGAGGACAGTAAAACCTTGGCGGCTGAAGAAATGAGAGTAGTTTAATACAGGAAATCCCATTTTATATCCTTTGTAGACGCGGGTTTTTAAACCCGCTTATCCTGGCCGACCTAAAGGTCGGCGGCTACAGTAGTCCGTTACCTGCGGTGCGATATGTTCGCATTATAATCAAGATAACCATCATTATTGTATATTAAGGAGCAAGAATATATGCAGGCTAGGGATATTATGACTCGTAAGGTACTTAGCGTAACTCCCAATATCTCAATTAAGGAACTGGGTCATTTTTTGCTTGAACATAAAATAAGCGGGGCGCCGGTAGTAAACGAAGATGGTGATTTTTTGGGATTAATTACCGAAAAGCAACTAATAGAACAAAATAAAAGGTTGCATATACCCACAGTAATAACCATTATGGAAGCGGTGATATATCTTGAAAGCCCCAAACATTTAGAAGAAGAGCTGCAAGAAATGCTGGCTTCCACAGTAGCCGATTTATACTTAAAAGACGCTGTTACTGTAGCGGAAGATGCCGAATTAGAGGAAATTGCAACAATTATGAGCCAGCCTGGTAATCAATTGATACCGGTGTTGCGTAATGGAGAACTGGTGGGCATCATTGGTAAAGCAGACGTAGTAAGGGCTATTACTAAATAATTCATGTTACGCAAGGCCTGTTTCTTGGTGTGCGGTTTTGTCATTTGGGTATTGTTATTCATTTGACATTTTATGACATCCTTACTTTATTGTAAGTAAGGTGGATAACTAACTTAAAGTAGATATTATGGCGGTATTTGATAAAAGTAACAAAAATAAACAAAAGAATCCATGGCAAAGACAATCTTCTGATATGAACATGCCAAAACTTCCTCCATTAAAACTACCCAACTTAGGGGTAATGGCTGCTGTTTTTTTGGGGTTTTGGTTAGCTAGCGGTATTTTTATGGTAGGTCCGGACGAACAAGGAGTGGTAAGGCGTTTCGGTAAGATGGTAAGGCAGGTGGGACCCGGCATAAGTTGGCATATACCGTATCCTGTTGAAGAAGTAAATATTCCAAAAACTACAGAAGTAAAACGAATCGAAATCGGCTTTCGTACCATTGATCCCGGTCCGCCGGCGCGCTATCGTGATATACTTCAGGAAGCCTTAATTCTAACTGCCGATGAGAATATAATTAGCGTACAGTTCGTAGTTCAGTATCGGATTAAAGATGCAGCCAGTTACTTATTTAATGTGCGCAAAGTCAGCGCTACTGTACGCAGCGCATCAGAGGCGGCTATGCGTGAGATTATAGGCCAAACCGATATTGATGACGCCTTAACTATAGCTCAAAGCAAAATCCAAGACGAGGTACAGCAGCTCTTGCAGCAGATATTAGATCAATACAAAAGCGGACTAAAAATTAACTTGGTGCAACTACAGGAAGTAAAAGTACCTCAAGAGGTACTTCATGCTTTTGAAGATGTAGTTAATGCCAAAAAGGATAAAAAGAAACTAATTAATGATGCCAATGGCTATCGTGAAGACATATTGCCAAAAGCCAGAGGTAAAGCGGCTCAAATTATCCTGCAAGCAGAGGCCTATCAAGATAAAAAAGTAAAACATGCCTTGGGGGAGACTCAAAAATTTCTTGATATACTTAAGGAATACAGTAAGGCCAAAGAGATTACCAGGAAACGGTTATTTCTTGAAACCATGGAAAATATCCTGCCTAAAATGGAGAAAGTAATAATAGACAAAGACCTTAAGGGAAGTATTTTACCCCTGTTGCAGTTAGATTCTAAAAGACAAGCAAAGTAGGGTATGGATAAGCTTTTGTCAGGGAAGAAGAATTTTTTTTTAAATTTAAAAGACAGCACAATAGCCTTATTTCTGGCAGTATCCTTTTGTATTGTAGGATTCTCTACGGTTAAAGATTATGGATTTAACTGGGATTTCTTCTATTATTTTTATCGGGGAGAGGTCTACCTTAATTTTTCCCTTACCGGCGAGCAGCATTTTGATAAAGATAAAATTGAATGCAGATTCCAAGATGAGTCGCACAACCCCTTTAATTATGATCTGCTGTCAAAGGAATTAACTGATAAAAAAAAGCAGCTTTATCTGAAAACAGGTGAGAGCAGCTATGGGGGATTTACAGGTACTCTTTCGGCGCTGGGGTGTGAAATATTTCACAAGAAGCTTAATCTGCTGGAAGATTTGGATGCTCACCATTATGCCTATGTAGTGTTGGCTTCCTTTGCTTTATTTTTTTATTTCCTGTTTGTAAGCCGGGCTTTTAGCACGGCAACGGCTTTGCTGGCTACTGGTTTTTTATTTTTATTCCCGCGTTTTATCGGGCATATACCCAGCAACCCCAAAGATTCAGTGGTTACCTGTCTGGGGATTATGGCTGTTTATTTCTTTTGGCGGGCGATAGAGGGGAATAAGTGGAAATATTTAATCCCTGCTACAATGCTGACGGCCTTTGGAGTTAGCTCTAAATTCAGCGCCTATATGATTCCGGCTATATTATTTTTATGGTCTATTAGTTATTTTATAAGGTATAAGAAGTTTTCCTTAGAACTTAACAAAAAATTTTGGGGGTATTTGGTTGCTTCAATAGCGGTTTTTTTTCTGTCGGTTTATATATTTTCACCAATCAGATGGGTTGACCCCCTTGGTATATTCAAAAGTATAACAGGGTTAATAGAATTTTCTTATAAAAGCCCGGTAAACAGAAGCAAATTTGCCAATCCTGGTCCTGTCAATGCTTTTAATGCCCAAAAAAAGTTAATGTATATTTTTTATCCTACTGGATTGTTTTTGGTTACTACCCCTGTTTTTACTCTGTTTACGGGGATAATTGGTTTTTTTATTTCGCTTAAAAGTATAAAACAAAAATTTAGTACATTCAAAATAGACAGTCGTTTATTGGTTGTTATATGGTTTATTATTCCCATAATGATTGCTTCTTTGCCGGGGTTTTCATATTATGTCAGAAAACCTAGGCATTTTATGTTTTTTATACCGGCATTTTGTATACTTGCCGCTTTGGGAACCAAATGGTCGGTAGAATTTTTAAGGACGAAATTAAATAGAAAGATATCTTTAAAGTCAGCTAATTTTATTATTGGCGGCATGGTATGTTTTGGGTTTTTATCCTTAGTTGTGTCGGTTATACAAACCCACCCTTATGAGATCACTTTTTTTAACCGCCTGATTGGCGGAGCAGCCGGCGCTAAAAGTATAAAACTTCCCGGAGGTAGGACAGGGATTCCGCTGGCCACAGATTCTTCCGCTTTGGTATATCGGCAGGGGATAAAATGGTTAAATAAAAATGCTCCGTCCGACTCATCGCTGTATCTTACTACGGATGTAGATAAGATGCCGATTGTTGCCTCCAAAGAGCTAAGGGGCGACATAAAAATAGTTCCAGAGTGGAGATTTAATTTTGATATGCTCAAAAAAGAGCAGTTTTATGTTATGATAATACCCGAGCATTGGGAAGAACAAACTGACGCAGTATTACAGTATTGTTATAAGAACTATAAACCAGTATATAGTATAATATCTCAAGGGGAGCCTATTTTCCTGATTTATAAATTGTAATTGATGCTCTGGTAAAAAAACTTCGGGGTGTTGCCAGTAGTATGAGTATAAATAAAACCCGTATTCTTTTATATAAGAGACAAAGAGGATGAATAAAAAATTTCATATAGCAGTAATTGTAATAGTGGCCTTGGTATTTTTGGGTAATATAGTTTTCTTTACAGTGGATGAAACTCAGCAGGTGGTAATAACCAGAATGGGTAAGCCCATAAAGGTAATCAAGGAACCGGGGCTGTATATAAAAAGTCCCCTTGAACAGACAACCGTATTTGAAGACAGGTTGTTGGATTATGACGCTTATGCCGCTAAAATTTATACGCAAGATAAACAATTATTGATGGTAGATAATTACTGTAAATGGAAAATATCCGACCCTTTATTGTTTTTACAGACCGTAATGAATGAAGCTTCCGCACAATCTCGACTGGATGATATTGTATTTTCAGAACTAAGAGAGAGGCTTAAGCACCATAATCTAACTAAGATAGTATCAAGTGACCGTTCGTCTATTATGCAGGTGGTAACTGAGGCCAGCAGAAAAAAAGCTAAAAAATTGGGCATAGAAATAATAGATGTACGTATAAAGCGCGCTGATCTGCCACCGGAAAATGCTAAGCATTTATTTGACGAAATGAGGGCTGAGCGGCAAAAACAGGCCAAAAAATACCGTTCGGAGGGCGAGGAAGAAGCGGTTAAGATAAGAGCCGGCACAAATCAGGAAAGGGTAAAAATTCTGGCCACGGCTTATCAGAAAGAGCAGGAAATAAAGGGAAAAGGGGATGCCGAAGCGGTGCATATTTATGCCGAGGCCTATAAACAGGATACTGAATTTTACGCCTTTGTTCGTTCGTTGGAGGCTTATAAGAAAAGCCTAAAAGATAAAACTACTATAGTTATTTCGCCGGACAGCGAATTTCTGCACTATTTCAAAAAATCCCGTTAGCTCGACTATCCACTTTAAATTGTCACGTTCCCCTTCGGTAAACTCAGAATAAACTCCGTTGGGAGAAGATATGGATGAACAAGAAAAGTATGACATTTTAAAAAAAGAAGTGGACTCACTTCAGATACAATTGGGCAAAGACCAAAAGCCATGGCATCAAAAACCATCTATTATTATTTCAATAGTCGCCTTTATTTTTTCATTTGGAACAACGGCAGTATCTTACTATAAGAGTTACAAAGAAGATGTTAGAGCAAATAGGAGAGAAGCAAGAGAACTTATCCAGCGAGTTACAAGATTACCAATCGAAAATTTTGAACTTATGCAAAGAAACAAGGGAAACGCATTCGGCGAGTCTCTATCTGGAGTGATAAATCAGGAAAACATTCTTTTAGCATCACAGCTGGTTGAACTTATCGAAAGATACCCTGAGTCCTTTTCTTCTACAGAATATTTTGCGGTAGCATTTGCTTTATCTAATTCCAATATTAAGGATAACGTGCCATATTTATTTGAAAATGCAGTCAACAGGGCAAAAAACTATAATGATTATAATGTTTCAGCCAGAGCATACGCTTGGTACCATTTTACTCAGGGAAATTACTCAGAAGGAAGAAAATTGTATAAAAGGGCGTTAGCCGTTTGGAGCAAATTTCCTGAAAATAATTCTTTTGTAGTTAATTCTGTTGACCTTGTTACATTAATGTATTGGAGCAATGCAGAATTATCAATAGGAAATTACTCTGAAGCGACTGATCTTATAAAGCGCGCAAATGATAGTTTGGCTAAGCTTCAGCCAGGTCCTATGACCGAATCATTGAAAAGACAAATTGCAGATATTGAAGGAAGAATCGAACAATCGCTTTCAGGTTGAACTTAGGTAATTGTCATTCTGAACGGAGAATACGCCAAGGTCCTGTAGATATAATTTGTATTTTTAAGCTTTTTGATTGGGGAATAAAATTAACCCCCGAGTTATTCGGGTTAATCCTTACTCACTTTATTGGCTATTTTTACGGCCTCAGTTGCATTTGCGCTGTATTCATCGGCGCCTATTTTATCGGCGAATGTTTTAGATACCGGTCCCCCGCCTAATAATACATAATATTTATCCCGCAGTCCTTTTTTATTAAGTAATTTAACCACTTCCTGCATACTGTCCATAGCGGTAGTCATAAGAGTAGACAGCGCAATAATCTTAGCGCCGACATCTTCTGCATATTCGATAAATTTAGCGGCAGGTACGTCGCGTCCTAGATCGTGAACTTCAAAGCCTGCGGCATCCAGCATTATTTTTACCAGATTTTTACCGATATCGTGGGTATCGCCCTGTACTACGCCGATTACTATTTTTGACTTAGCTGAGGCCTGCCCGCTTTTAATATGCGGATGCAGTATATCCAATCCGGCATAAAAGGCGTCTGACGCAATAAGCAGCTACGGTATAAAGCATATTCCGGCTTGGTAATCATTACCCAGCTTTTCCATAGCGGCGCCCATTCCATATTTTACAGCCTCAACCGGATTTATACCCGCATCAATAACCTGCTTACATATTTCTTGACACTTCTCCTCGTCGCCGTCAATTACTGCTAGTTGTAACTGATTAAAAAGCTTGTCTTGCTCAGTCATTCATTCCTCCAAATGGGAATATAAAACAAAAGCGCACCTGTTGTGCGGATTACCCTCTTGTAGACTTCGACCAAAAGGCTCGGCCATGATAAGCGGGCTTAAAAACCCGCGGCTACAATTAAAATTAATACAGAGTCATCGCCAAGCAGCAAAAATAGCCGACAATCCCAAAACCCATATTTTATAACCTACTGATAAAAAAGGGGGTAGCGACCAACGGAAGCGTAGGGGGAATCCCCCTGAATTGGCCGGGGCGCCTACGCCCCTAATATGCGCCGTATTCTCTGGCAGCTTGAAGCATAGCATCCACGCTTTCCGGCGGAGTAACCGTAGGCAGGTTGCAGGCCGGCATTAGGATAAAGCCTCCGGGCAGGTCTTTACCCTGTTTTATACAGCGCTTGCATTCCTCTTTTACCTGTTCGGGAGTAGCGGCAGATAGAATTTCCGTGGATACGTTTCCGGCAATAATATAGTCTTTACCGAAGAAATCGGCGGTTTGTCTAATATCCATTATATCGCCGACAGAGATAATAGAGCGCTGGGGGATAGGGATATCTTCCCAGTATTT
This sequence comes from bacterium, assembly GCA_024276125.1. Taxonomy (GTDB): domain Bacteria; phylum SZUA-182; class SZUA-182; order SZUA-191; family JAJRXT01; genus JAJRXT01. The sequence continues at coordinate 29,601 of JAJRXT010000053.1, read as the reverse complement.
TAAATTACCTTTATGATTACCGCAGATATGTTCAATACAGAATTTTATGCCGCAATCAACCAGATACTGATGTAATTCTTTAATATAGGGGTGGAAAAAATCTTTAAAGTGAACAGGCGATATTAGCTGATTTGATTCTATTGGGTAGCCGAGGTAGACTGTGCAGTTTTGCGCCCCGAATTCGGCAATTGACCAGTCGGCGGCGGCTTTTTGATAGTCTACAGCTTTGCGCATCACCTGATGCAGCTCATTGGGGTGTTTTATAATCCATTTCAGCATATTTTTTTTACCGATAATGGAGGCGGCGCAGTTTCCGGGCGATACTAAGTAGATCATAGCTCGTCCGCCGGCTTTTCGCGCAAGTTTGCTGAATTCAAATACAAGCTGCATAATCCCGTTACCTCGGGGATCGGGAACTTCAAGCGCTGCGGCATCTTGCGGGCTTTGTATGGGCGTTTTTATTACCTGCGGGGTTTGTGATTCATCATTAAAGGGGAATTTTATTTCGCCGCCAAAATCCCAAGCGCCGTAATCAGCCCAGCCGTATGATGCGCCGCCGTCTAAACCGGGGTGTCGTTTTTTCAATTTGGCGTCGGCAAGCAGCGCTTTTTCGGGATAGCGGTAGAAATCGCCGCGGGATATACCGGCTATTCTAGCGGAATATCCTTTGGAGAATGGTATTACAGGTATACGGTCAATTGGTTTTTTCTGAATAAGGGCAAGCAGGCGTTCTTTTGGGGTCATTTTATCTTGGGGCATATTGTATCTCCAAGTTTGGTTGTATTATTGGATAATTTACTATACGAAAAACAAAGACTACGGTGACTGCTTCATTTTGGGATAAAGCAAAATATATCAAAAGTGTATACCTTTTGAGTATTAGTGTCAAACTATTTTGTATTAACTTAAGCAAAGTATTGTATAATACCTTATATGTGTTTCGGGGTGGGACGCCCCGAAACATACGAGTGGCAACTTGGGTTAATTACGATACAGCCGCTGTTTCGGGCGGGGACAAGCCGAAACATCAAAAGTAGGGGTAGGTTTAAAACCTACCCCTACAGGACAACAATACATAACACACCATTATTTTAGAAAGGCGCCCATAAAATGCCAAACCCTGATGAAGGATATAACAAAGCTCTACAAAGAATAAACAAAGCCGCCGAGAGCAAAGCAACTGAACTGAACCTTTCCGGCCTCGGCCTAAGCAGCCTGCCGCCGGAAATCGTACGTCTTACCTCGCTTACCAAGCTATACCTAAGCAATAACAATCTAAGCAGCCTGCCGCCGGAAATCGCACGTCTTACCTCGCTTACAGAGCTATACCTAGGCAATAACAATCTAAGCAGCCTGCCGCCGGAAATCGCACGTCTTACCTTGCTTACCGCGCTAGACCTAAGCTATAACAATCTAAGCAGCCTGCCGCCGGAAATCGCACGTCTTACCTTGCTTACCGCGCTAGACCTAAGCTATAACAATCTAAGCAGCCTGCCGCCGGAAATCGCACGTCTTACCTCGCTTACCGCGCTAGACCTAGACAATAACAATCTAAGCAGCCTGCCGCCGGAGATATGCCGTCTTACCTCGCTTACAGAGCTATACCTACACAATAACAAGCTAACCAGTCTGCCGCCGGAGATATGCTGGCTTACCTCGCTTACAGAGCTATACCTACACAATAACAAGCTAAGCAGCCTGCCGCCGGAAATCGCACGTCTTACCTCGCTTACCAAGCTATCCCTATACTATAACAATCTAAGCAGCCTGCCGCCGGAAATCGCACGTCTTACCTCGCTTACCAAGCTATACCTAGGCAGTAACAAGCTAAGCAGCCTGCCGCCGGAGATATGCTGTCTTACCTCGCTTACAGCGCTATACCTAGACAATAACGGGCTAAGCAACCTGCCGCCGAAAATCGCACGTCTTACCTCGCTTACCAAGCTATACCTAGGCAGTAACAAGCTAAGCAGCCTGCCGCCGGAGATAGTCAGTTTAAATATTCCTTTTAAATGGGAAAACTGGGATACTAAAGACGGTATTTACCTTAAAGGTAATCCATTAAAGGAACCGCCGCCGGAGATTATCAAGCAAGGGCGGGCGGCGGTGATTGAATATTTCAAATCCCCAAGAGAAGCAGTATACGAGGCTAAGCTGATTGTGGTGGGGCAGGGCGAGGTGGGTAAAACCTGCCTGTGCAACAGGTTGATTCACGATAAATACAAAGAACAGCCGACCACGCAAGGTATTGCCATAAAAAAGGGCTGGGAAATAACAGCGCCTGATGGTACGCCGATTAAAACCAATGTCTGGGACTTCGGCGGGCAGGAGATTTATCACTCCACCCATCAATTCTTCTTAACCAAACGCTCTGTTTATATTTTAGTCTGGGATAACAGAAAGGGCGAAGAGGCCGCCTTCCTGGATTATTGGTTGTATACAGTGGAGACATTGGCGGCAGACAGCCCGATTATTGTGGTATTAAATAAATGCGACAACCCGCCCCTTACCGATACCAACCGGGCGGATTATAAAGAAAGATTCAAGCAGGTAAAGGAATTCTACCGCGTAAGCTGTAAGCTCCCCGCCAAGGGCCCGGACACATTTCAACAACTGCTTAAACAGATAAGCTGCGATATGCGGGAACTGCCGCAAATGGGAGATATGTGGCCAAGACCATGGCTGGCGGTAAGAAAAGCCTTGGAGACTGATAATCGTAATCAAATGAGCTATGAAGAATATCAAAATATATGCGCGCAAAAACAAGTCACTGCCAAAACCGCCGATATACTGAGCCAATACTTACACGATCTGGGGATAATCCTGCATTTTAAAGATGATCCGGTGTTAAAGGATACTATCATCTTAAAACCCGAATGGGGTACTAATGCGGTCTATAAGGTGTTAAGCGCCCGATGCGTACAAAAGCATAACGGACTGCTTAAAAGAGGCGATTTGCATCATATATGGAAGGCAAAAGACGGCTACCCCCAAACAAAGCACGAAACCCTGCTTACGCTTATGTGCAACTTTAAGCTGGCCTTTAAGATGGCCGGTACTACAAATTATATTATACCGGAGCTATTATCCAAACAGCCGCCGGATTTTGACTGGGATAATAATGATAACCTGCGTTTTCAATATGAATACAGCTTTATGCCCGCCGGTATCCTGCCCCGCTTTATTGTAAGACGCCATGAAAATCTGCAAAGGAATGCCAAGGGTGATTACGCCTGCTGGCGGGAGGGGGCGCTTTTGGATATAGACGGCGCGGCGGTATATATAAAAGCCACTGTCGGCGAGCGAAAAATAGAAATAAAAATATCCGGTAAACACAAGAGCGAGGCCCTGGCTGTAATCCGCAATGAACTAAATAAGATAAATGATAAATTCCATAAAATAACAATCACCAAAATGGTTCCCTGTAACTGCTTACCCGATTGTCCCAAGTTTTTTGATTATGATATCTTAAGGAAAAAAGAAGAAAAGAAGATGCGGGATGAGCTTTGCGATATCAGCTCAAAATTTGTTAGTATTGAAGAATTATTAAACGGGGTGGAGTCTAAAGAAAAACGATATAGCGAATACGCACAACAAAGGGGGGTTACGTTTGTGAAGAAAGAACAATATATAACCCATGTCCATAAGGGCGGTCAAGCTGGTAATACCGGTAAAATTAAGGCTGATTCCGTAACCATAAATCAGAGGCAGGAAAATATCCAACTGGACTTTAAAACATTAACCGATGAGCTTAGCCTTTTGCGTAAGGCGCTTAAAGCAAAGGCCGCCGATATCGACGATGAAGAACTGGACGAGGCTGTAAGTCAAGTGGCTAAAGCCAGGAAAGCCGCCGAAGCCAAAGACGGCGCCGGAGTTATTGCACATCTTAAAAAAGCGGGCGCATGGGCGTTTGATACTGCTACACAAATAGGCGTCACAGCGGCCGTTAGAATAATAACCCCCGGGTTATAAATGATATCTGTCATGCTGAACGAAACGAAGTGAAGTGAAGAATCTCCCTTGTGTAGGCTGAGAGATTCTTCGGCCTCCGGCCTCAGAATGACAAGGGCAAAAGCCTCAGAATGACAAGGATGTGCGTTCAGAATGACAAAGTATGACACATAATAAAACGCCGCAAAACATACCAAATATATCATGACCAAAAATAAGCCGGTAAATAAAAAAAGAAAAACCTTATTATTCACTATACTGGCGATACTGCTTGCTCTGTCGCTGTTTTTCGCGCTGGTTGTACCGTATTTGGTTGATATCAATAATTACCGCGGATTAATACAAGAACAAGCCAAAAAATTATTAAAACGCCCGGTATCTATAGAAAAACTGCAATTACATCTTATAAACGGCGTTGGTATACGCTGTAGTAATATTATTATCGGCGATAAAACCAAGCATGACGAGTTTATCGCGGCAGACGATATGTTTGTAAAGTTTAAATTTACGCCCCTGTTTGATAAAGAAATAGTCATACAAAAAATTACACTGGAAAAACCAATAATAAATATAGAACGCTCTTCAGACGGAAGGTTTAATTTTTATCCATATAAAGAAACTATAGAAGAAGAGAAAAAAGAGACTAAGGGAAAATTCAAATGGTCTATAAAACGACTGGCAATTGATAAAATCATCATCCGCCGCGGGCAGATTAAATTTACCGATTGGGCGGTAAGGCAGCAAGGCGCTATAACCCAAATTAATGAAGTATCTCTTTTAATAGATGATTTTGAATTTGATAAGCCGTTTTTTATAAACCTAAAAGCGCAAATTCCGCCGGCTTATGATTCCAGCTTCCCACCCGCTAAGCTCTCCTTAAAAGCCGATATATCAGATATAAACCTCAAAAATCCCGATCCGGCTAAAATAAAAATAAATGCCGAAGCCAATATAAGAAACTGCGGTTTGTCTATTTTCAGCGCCTATTATGAAAAATACCTGCCATATGAAAGATTAAGCGGAAGCGCCGATATCAGGCTTGATTATAGCGGGAATCTGCGCCATGATTTTACGCTTACCGCCGATGTTATATCACAAAAACCGGTCTGGCTGAAATACCCCCGCCTATTTACCAATATACTAACCGCCAGAAGCGCTAAGCTAAGCTTAAAATTAACCCGCAAAGATAAGCGCCTTGATATAAATATAGAACCCTTTTCATTAAATAGCGGCCATTTTAAGCTAACAGGCAATATAGACCTTAATAACCTGCTATCTGCCGATAAACGCAGTATATACCTAGAGGCCGAGTCAACTTCGTTTAGCGCAAAAGAATGCAAAAAATATATACCATTTAAGGTGATTCCCCCTAAAGTATCAAATTTTATAATTAATCAGATTGCCGATAATGGAATAATCAGCAAATTAACCGTAAAATTGGACGGTGAAATTAAGCGGATTAAAAAAATACGCAGCCCGCAAAATTATAATGTACTATCAGCCGCAGCTATAATAAAACGTCTGGATATATCTGGCGCTAAAAAATATAATATCCAAAATATAACCGGCAAGGTCAATTTATATAATGGTAAACTGGTATTTAAAAACATGCACGCAAATATAGAAAACAGCAGGCTGCTCTTGGACGACTCTCAGATATACAGCCTGTATACAGCGCCGTATTTTAAGCTGTCTCCTATTATAAATATATCATTTGCCGATAAATATATACAAAATATGCTGACCGCTAAACTGGCGCCAAAAGGCGCCTGCACACTTATCGCAGATATAACCGGAGAGTCAAAACAGCTTGCAATTAGCGCTTCTGCTAATCTTACTAATACCTCATATAACTATGGCGGCTGGTTTAATAAAACGTATGGTCAAGCTGATCACATTAAATTTAAAGGAAAATTATTAAACTGGAAAGACTTTGTTCCAAGGCGGATAACCTATTTAAGCGGACGCTCTAAAATTACTACCACAATAGAGCGGCTAAAACCGCTTAAGCTAAAAATACATACCAAAAACCTTAGGCTGACAGATATAAAAAATAAGCTCTCAGGCTGGTTCGCCTCAGGCGCCAAAGGCGCGCTTTCAGCCGATGTTATCTTATCGCATAGAAATATCACAGGTTCGCTGAATCTTAAAAACAGCCGAATCAAATTAAAAAAAATCCCCCTTTTATTAACCGGTGATGGATTGTGCGATTTTAGCCTTATTAATACTAAAAAAGGCTTACAGATAGCTCTTAATGCCGATTTAACCGCTGCCGATTACTTATTAAAGCAGGATTTACATAAGCCGGCAAAGCTGCAAAACAAATTATCATTTAAAGGAAACTTGGATAAAAATAAACAACTAAAAATTAAAAAGTTTACTTTTTCACTAGCTGAATCTCCAATAAGCATAACCGGCGTTATACATGATCTTAATTCATGGAAGGCTAACCTTAATATAAAGGGCGATAAATTAGACCCCGATTTACTGATTGATCTATATAATAAAAAATTCCCTACCAAAAAAATTGAGCTTATAGGCGGTAATTTGGATGTAGACCTGACGCTGGACGGCAGGTTAACCGATTATGCCAATTTGGGCGTATACGGAACAATTGATCTATCTAATACTAATTTAATCAATAAAAAAGCCGAATATGTATTTAATGAGCTAAACGCTAAAATGAGTAATTTAAACCTGCCTACCAAAAAACTGACTATACATGCGGCTGATGGAAATTATAAAAACATAAAATTTACAGACCTGGCGGCAGAAATTGCAATATCAGAAACCAGTTTAGTCATAAACAAGCTTTCCTTAGCCGCCAAGAAAGGAAACCTCGCGGCCGGCGCCATTATAAAACTTCCGCTTGAACCTATTAACTATCGCGTGAATCTTAATGCCGATAAAATGGATTTTTATAAACTTTTAAAGGCATTGGGGGTAAAAAAGGGGATTATATCCGGCCAGTTCAATATGGAGGGTAATTTAAATAAAAGCGGTGAGGATAAAAATAAATTCGCCGGATTAAACGGAGCAGTCAAAATAAAGATAACCAATGGCGTAATTAAAAAATACGGCTTATTAGCCAATATTTTCTCGCTTATCAGCCCTCAGACTATATTTAAGGCTAGAATCCCGGATTTTAACAGCGAGGGTTTCCCCTATGATAGCGTAAAAGGAAATCTTAAAATTAAAAACGGGGTTGTTTATACGGATGATTTAATCCTGTTAAGCGATGCCTGGAAGATTGTAACCGTAGGTAAAATCGATCTGGCAGGGCAGGAGCTTGATCTTAAAGTCTATGTATTGCCATTGCAAGCAATTGACAGTATAGTAGAAAAAATACCATTAGCCGGCAGGATTCTAAAGGGTAAAAACCGCGGCGTACTGGATACATACTATACAGTAAAGGGAAGTTTTGATTCACCGGAAATAACCGCCAGACCCATAACCTCGCTGGCCGAAAACGTACTTGGTATTATTATGCGCACCCTAAGCCTGCCCTTTACTCTTTTTAACGAATAAAAATTTTATCTATACTAAAAAAATATTACATGATATTATTACATGTGAAAATAACTTGGGCATAACCGCATAATTGGCGCCCTAATACACGGGGGATTAACATGAAAATAATAAAAATAGCGCCTTCTATTCTTTCGGCTGATTTTGCGCGATTGGGGGAGCAAGTTGTGGAAGTAGAGGAAGCGGGAGCTGATCTGCTGCATATTGATGTAATGGACGGGCATTTTGTCCCCAATTTGACTATAGGTCCATTAGTCGTCTCATCTTTACGCAAAATAACCAAACTGCCGCTGGACGTACATCTTATGATAGACAATCCTGATGTTTTAATTCCGGCATTTATAGATGCCGGCGCTGATATGATAACCGTACATACGGAGGTATGCTATCACCTGCACCGCACTATCCATATGATCAAAGAATCCGGCGTAAAAGCCGGCGCCGTACTTAATCCGGGCACGCCGCTATCCTTTTTGGAACACGTATTACCGGATGTTGATATGATACTTTTAATGTCCGTAAACCCCGGATTCGGGGGGCAGAAATTTATCCCGCAAGTTTTGAGTAAGATCAGCAATCTACATAAAATAATCGAGCAGGAACACAAACATATCCAACTGGAAGTAGACGGCGGTATCAAGCTGGATAATGCGCGCACAGCGGCATCTGCTGGAGCCGATATTCTGGTAGCGGGTTCAGCCATATTCGGTACGCCAAACCCCGGTGAAGCGCTAAAGCAGATGAAGGCAAAACTTACGGGGCTGTAAGCTTAAATAACCATGGGAAAATGGAAATATTATCTAAATACCTTTGCTGTCTGTATACTGTTATCCTTGGGGCTTTGCGTTAAAAACAGTACAGCCGCCGGTAAACCAACCCTGAAAAAGCTGATTAATGACGCTAATTTACTGGTGGAACAAAAAGAGTATGAATCCGCCGTACGCAATTATAATATGGCCTGGAAACTTTATAACTCCCCTGATGCGGCGTATAATCTGGCGGTAGTATATGATCATGAAATGGGATTTAAGGCTAAAGCCATATATTATTATAAAAAATTTTTAACCTTAGCGCCGGATGCCCCCGAGGCGCCGGCTGTACAACAATGGCTGAAAAATGCTCAGGAAGTAATATACCCGCAATTAAAAACAGACAGCGCAATTAAAAAAAAGGGTTCTTCAGTATTAGACAGGATTATGGAAGATGAGCAGGATAAACTTTTGCGGCTGGGTAAAAAATATCTGGTCAAAGGCAGATATGAGCAGGCTATAAAGGTTTACCGCGAGGCGCTGATTGTTCATAAATCCGCTCCGGCCTGCTATAATCTGGCGCTGATTTATGACTATGATCTTAAATATAAAAATAAAGCGATATATTATTATCAGCGCTTTTTAAAAATGTCTCCTGAATCTGCCGGCATATATAGAGTTCCCCTACGCATAACCAAATTATCCAAAGAATCTCTACAGGACAAAGGGATATTGTTTAAACCCAGAACTTATACGCTGCGCGCCATAAAAGCCCCTGATGTAAGGAAAAAATAATGCTACGCAATCTAAAACAGTCGTTTTATCTTGCCTTTATCTTTGTTTTTATGTTTATTTTTTTCATGAACTTACCAGTAGGGCTGGCAGCTCAACCTGAATCGGAAAAACTTGTTTTGGAGGCTAATAAATTATGTGAAGAAGGTAAATACAATGATGCGGTAATTATATATAAACAGGCGCTGACTGAATATAATTCAGCTCACGCCGCCTATAATCTTGGGGTAACATATGAGGTAAATATCAGGGATATGAAGCAAGCTGTGTATTACTACCAATTGTTTTTAAGCCTAGAGGCTGATTCTGATGACAGTCGCCAAGTAAAAGGTATTATAAAAAATATAAAAGCGGCTTATCCTGAAATTTTTGTCCCTAAAAAAGATATTATCGTCCAAAAGAAAACACCGCCGCCTGCGGTTGTTAATAAAACTAAGAAGCATAAAAAAGCAAAAAAGGTTAATTCATTAGACGATTTAGACCCTGAGACAAGGAAAAGCGCTGTTATAAGGCTTAGAAACGGACAAATATTCTATAAACAAGCGCGTTATAAAGAGGCTGTGGATGAATATTTGGAAGTCCTTAAAATATATAATTCAGCGGATGCCTGCTATAATTTAGGTGTTATTTATGATAGGCGGTTGAATTTTAAAAAATTAGCCTTAGAATATTATAAAAAATTTATTCAGCTTGCTCCGGATTCCCCAGATACAAAAAGGGTGCAGGAATGGATTGAACAAGCCAATCGCAGTTTGGCTTCAGAAAAGGATTAACCCTATCCCCCCAACAATAGCGAGCCTTTAGTAAAAAATGTACCCGCAACAGCGCCGGTAAGCATACATGCCAGTGTTGCCGCAAGCAGCGCCCTAAAACCTACCTTAGCTAATACCTGTGTTTTTTCAGGAGCAAGCGCCGCCACCCCGCCTACAAAAATCGACATGGAAGCCAAATGCGCAAAACCGCATAGCGCATAAGTTGCAATTACCGCCGATCGCGCATGCGTAAGCAAGTTTTTACTCAAGATAACCGCCAAATCCTGATAAGCGGTTACTTCGGTTACAATAGTTCTCTCGCCGATAATCTTAGCAATAATACCCGCATCAGCCGGAGGCACGCCTAAGGCCAAAGTAAATGGATAGAAAATATAGCCCAATAACCCCTTAAGGGTAAAGTCAATATATATTCCCAGCATACTGTTTAGCCGCCAGCCGATTCCGCCCAAAAATAAATCCGCCAGCGCTACCAAACCCAATACGGCAAGCAAGAGAGCAATAATACCTACAATCAATTTCACCCCGGCATTAGCCCCGTTTATAATAGCTTCAAACAGGTTGTTTTCCTTGTTATAATGCGGGGCGATACTCTCTCCCAGAGTCTTGGGAGTTTCTGATTCAGGCAGTATTATCTTAGACATAACCAAGGCGGCAGGCGCCGATAAAATGGAGGCTGAAATCAAATGACCGGCTATAGTAGGAAACTGCGCTTGCAGCGTATATACATAAAAAGCCAGTACGCTGGAGGCAACGGTCGCCATACCGGTAGTAAGTACGGCGCATAATTCCGAGGCCGTCATATCATTTAAATGCGGTTTAATGGTGAGCGCAGATTCTATGCCTACAAATATATTACTAGCCGCACACATGGATTCAGCGCCGGATATCCTCATCAGTTTGGTAAATAAATAGGCAAATCCGCGTATAAGCCGCGGCATGATATTTAAAAAATACAGAATTGACATAAGGGCTGAAAAAAATATAATACTGGGAAAAGCTTGAAATGCCAGGATAAATCCCAATGAACTCTCACCGGCTTCATTTACCGCGCCCGGCGGTAAGGCTAATCTTCCGAATACAAATCTGCTGCCGGCTTGCGCCGACTCCAGCACATGCACCACTATATTATTTATAAATAAAAATAATTTAGCGCCGGCAGGCACAACAAAGATAAATAAAGCGAATATAAGCTGCAACCCCACGCCCCAGACGATAACGCGCCAATTCATATTTTTTTTATCCGCAGATAAAAGCCAAGCTGTGCCTAAAAAGAAAAATATTCCCAAAAAGCTTACCAGATTATATGCTTGCATATGTATAAGTCAACCCGTCTTTCGTCCTATAAGTGTTACGTTTCATGAGACTGTCGCCAAACAGCAAAAATAGCCGAAAATCTTAAAGCAGGCATTTTGTAATTTTATTTACTGATATTACGCAAAAAAACTAACGGTACTACCGTAGGGTGGATTAAGGGGTTTTATCTAACTGGTATCCTTGTATAAATGAAGGACAAAAAAGTTATAAGTATATATGCAAACAAGCTTACCTATGGTGAAGTTGTCCATTTTTGTCATTCTGAGGCCGAAGGCCGAAGAATCTCCCCCCGCAACAGCGAGAAGATTCTTCGGCCTCCTGCCTCAGAATGACAGGCTAAAAAAAGTTTTTCATTATTGGCTTAGGGCGCCTCGCCCCTTATTTTTGTTTTGAGCGGAACAATATCGTATAAGTCAGCCAAAAGCCTAAAACAGTAGCCATAGTAAATGCAATAAGACCAAGTAATGTCGTAAGGGCAATTTTTTCAATACCGAGCGCCGGTATTGATATGGGCAGGGATTTATGCCCTGAAGCCAGAATCCAGGAACCCGCAAGCAATGATGTTCCCGCCACCATTCCTATTGCTACGCGGTTGAAACTCTGAACAAAACTAGTCTCCATCTCTTCTGAGCGGTGCAGTTGTACAGTAATGTTCATATTCTGCTTGCCGGCGGCAACATTTGTTAGCAGCTTATAAAATAAATCGGGAGAATTCTTAAATATATTGGCGTAATTAAATAAATCATGCCGCATATTACTCATTATAACTTTAGGGTCATACCCTCTGCCTAACAGGCGCATAGCATATGGTTTCATGGTTTCTAGGATATTTGCTTCAGGCGAAAGTTTTTTCCCCATAGCTTCTAAGGCAACCATAGTTTTAAACAGAAGGATCAACTCTCTAGGCAGGCGCATTTTGTGCTTTGCAGCTAGAGAAAGCGCCTTGTCAAAAATCTCTTTCACCTGAATATGCGCAAGCGAGCGACCGTAAAAAGGCTCGCTTAAATCCATTAAATCATACTTAAAGTTTTTAATATCAGTTTGTTCATTAATCAGCCCCATACTCATAAACACAGCAATCAGCCGGTCATAATCATGCTCGGCATATCCGATAAAAATATTGGCCAAATGGCGCATTAATTCCTTATCGACAAATCCCATAATACCAAAATCAATAAGCGCCACGCGTCCATCCGGCAATGCCAGGGAATTGCCGGGATGCGGGTCTGCATGGAAATATCCATGGTCTAAAATCTGTTTGGCAAAGGCATTTAAGCCGATGCTGGCGATTTTAACCGGGTCTAAGCCGGTTTGCTCCATTTTTTCCTTCTCATCCATTTCAAGCCCGTCCAAGCGTTCCATTACCAACACTTGCGGGGTAGTAAAATCCCAAAAGATATTAGGAATATAAATGGTTTTATCATCCTTAAAATTACTGGAAAAGCGTTCATTGGCGGCAGCTTCGTTGGTAAAATCCATTTCTTTGCTGATAAAATTTTCAAACTCCGCTACAATGGCAACCGGATTTAATAGCTCCATATTATTTAAATGTTTTTCCAGGGTTCTGGCAATTCTCCTTAAAATCTTTATATCTTCTCTGATTGATTGCTCAATATTTGGTCTTTGAATCTTAATAGCCACTCTTTGCCCGGAATGCAGAGTCCCAAAATGTACCTGAGATATGGAAGCTGCGGCTATTGGAACGCTGTCTATACTTTTGAACAATTTTTCAGGAACTTCTCCCAATTCGGATTCGATTATTTCACAAATTTCTTCATAGGAAAAGGGGGGTACATTATCCTTAAGTTTTTTGAATTCCTCTACATAATCGGCAGGAATAATATCAGGTTCAAGACTAAGCATCTGACCCAGCTTGATAAATGTAGGGCCTAATTCCTCGAACACCATACGCAAACGCTGCGCCGTAGAGAGATTTTTCCCGATGTCCTCCCTTGGATATTTTTGCTCACGCTTGGAAATTCCGCCGGAGAGTCCAGGAATGCTGGTTTTAGAAACCATATCATAAAAGCCATGACGGATAAAGACACCTGCTATCTGCTTTAGGCGTCTTATTCCTCTATAGGCAGATGGTATTTTGGTAATCGGCATTAATGGATTGATTGGTAAATTATTAAAAATAAAAAAAGAAAATGTGCATATATTTTTAACATAATAAACTGGATTTGGCAACTATCTTTTCCACTCTGAAGGATATACCTAACACCAAACACGGGCTGTTTTTATGCGGTTATTCCAGCTAAAAAACATTGTTTTGATTTAAAATTAAATTTTTCTTGCAAAAAATATTAATATACGTTATCCTTATATTTCAAAATGACAAAATAAAGGGCCTTAAACTAAAACATCGTTTTATAAGTTTTTGGCTTTGGGATTAAGTAAAAATAAGTTGTGCATTTTAGCGCTAAGATTTGGGTTAGATTCAGACGATCTGAAAAGAACAAAATTTGAGGATTAGCAGCGCTAATTAGATAATATCGTGATTGAAGATCGCCTGAATATGACCTAAAGATTAGATGCGAAAATGTGGAAGTTATTTTTGCTTAATCCCTTTATACTTATCTGTCATTACCGTTCCCACAAAGAATATATTTTCCCCCGTTTTATGTTTCGCTATGTCTAATGGGCGCCTTGTTCCCTAATATCGAAACACATCAATGCTTAAACTATTATAGCTTTATGTTTCGGGATATCTGTCTCTGAAACAACTAGTATGTTGTTTTATAAAGGTATACTGGTTGTTTAATATAACTATAACCACAACCCAAAAAAATAATCAAAGAAGGAGGTAAATATGCCACTGGATCCCACTAAACACAAAGATTGGGAAATAGCTGAAGCAGCAGAGAACAATATGAAAACCGTCTATGAATTAGCGGATAAATTGGGCTTGCAAAAAGATGAGCTACTGCCGCATGGACATTATGTAGGTAAAGTCGATTATCAAAAGGTTCTAAGCCGCCTGAAAGATAAGCCGGACGCTAAATATATTGATGTTACCGCAATTACGCCTACTCCCTTGGGAGAAGGAAAATCTACTACTACAGTCGGTTTGATCCAAGGATTGGGTAAAAGGGGAAAGAGTGTAGTGGGCGCTATCAGGCAGCCCTCAGGCGGACCTACTATGAATATCAAGGGTTCAGCCGCAGGCGGCGGGCTTTCTCAGTGTATTCCGCTGACCCCGTTTTCATTGGGGCTAACCGGCGATATCAATGCCATTATGAATGCTCATAATCTGGCAATGGTAGCCTTAACCGCCAGAATGCAGCATGAATTTAATTATGATGACGCTAAGCTGGCCAAAAGGAACCTAAAACGTCTTGATATAAATCCCCGAAGAATAGAATTTAAGTGGATTTTAGATTTCTGCGCTCAGGCTCTGCGCCATATTGTAATCGGTCTTGACGGCAAGATGGACGGTTTTATGATGGAATCGGGTTTTGCTATTGCCGTATCTTCTGAAATTATGGCTATTTTGTCTGTAGCCAAAGACCTGAAAGATATGCGCGAGAGAATGGGTAAAATTGTGGTGGCTTATAGTAAATCAGGGAAGCCGGTAACTACCGCTGATCTGGAAGTTGACGGCGCTATGACCGCCTGGATGGTGGAAGCCTTAAATCCCAACTTAATGTAAACCATAGAAGGACAACCCGTCCTCGTACACGCCGGACCTTTTGCCAATATCGCAATTGGCCAGTCCTCAATTGTAGCTGATAGAATCGGCGTAAAATTGGGAGATTACCATGTTACTGAATCAGGTTTCGGCGCTGATATTGGGTTTGAAAAATTCTGGAATCTAAAATGCCGCTTTTCGGGTCAAAACCCAATGCAGCGGTAATTGTAGCTACTATAAGAGCGCTTAAATGTCACGGCGGCGCGCCTGTTCCAGTACCCGGACATCCATTACCCAAAGAGTATACGGGTGAGAATGTCGGCTGGGTAGAAGCCGGCGCAGCCAGCAACTTGAATCATATTATAAATGTTGTCAAAAAAGCGGGTATTAACCCGGTGGTTTGTATTAATGCTTTCTATACAGATACGGATGATGAGATCAAGGCTGTTCGCAGAGTAGCCGAGGCCGCCGGCGCACGTGTGGCCTTATCGCGTCATTGGGAAAAAGGCGGAGACGGCGCTTTAGAATTAGCCGATGCCGTAGTTGATGCCTGTAATGAACCCAATAATTTTAATTTCCTGTATGAACTAAGCGCCCCGCTGAGAGATCGTATCGACCTTATTGCAAGGGAAGTATACGGCGCTGACGGTGTTGACTATACCCCTGATGCTCTGACAAAAATCAAAGCTATGGAAGCAGATGCGGAAATAGCCAAGATGGGAACCTGTATGGTAAAAACGCACCTTTCTTTAACCGATGATCCGAATCTAAAAGGCGCTCCCAAAAACTGGAGACTAAATATCCGCGATATTATGGTCTATAAAGGGGCGGGATTTGTAGTACCTATAGCCGGCGGTATCAAGCTTATGCCGGGTACTTGCTCTGATCCTGCATACCGCCGTATTGATGTAGATGTTAAAACAGGTAAGGTTAAAGGATTGTTTTAGTATAACTGATACAAACAACTATTATAATTAGTACCTATACGGGCGCTTAAAGTCAATATATTTTAAGCGCCCGTTTTGTTTATACGTTTAACCCGAATAATTCGGGAATTAATCTGACGGAATGTATACTTTCTTGAAATTATATACATTTTACGTTTCCAATCAAAAAACTTAAAAATACAAGTTGTATCTACAGGACGTTGGCTTATTGTCTTGTTTTATAAGCGATTTACCCAAAGATCCGCCCTCCCTCAAGGTTTTATTCTTTTATAAATAAAAATGGCTGCTTTAGTTAACTCCGAAAATAATTACATTCTGTCATTCTTAAGGCCGGAGGCCGAAGAATCTGCTAGCATACGGGGACAGATTCTTCACGGAATTTATCCTCGAGCAAAGCGAAGGACTTCGTGTCGTTTAAGAATGACAGCTAATAAAATTAAACAGCTTTGGTTTCGCAAGAGAACTCTAGTAGCCATTTAAATAAATTAAACAACTTTTATGTCGAACTCAGGTTAATGTAGGGTGGAACAAGCCCATATTGGTAATGAACCTAAAAAAATATGTTAAACCTATGTTTTTGATAGTTGTGGTTCCACCATAGTTGGTTTATGAGCAAGTGTAAGTGTGGTGGATTCGGGATAGTCAATATATAGCGCCAGGCTCTTTAGCTTGTGATTTATAACCATTACATAAGACCCCTTAATCTACCCTACAGCAGCGTTTTAATTTTTTTGCCTAACCTAAACAGTATTGCCCCCACCTAGCCGACCTAAAGGTCGGCATCCACGGTATTATCGTCCGCAAAAATTAGATATTTATTCCGTTACTTGCGGTGCAATATGTTACCGCATCTTAAATTAACAGCATTGTACTCCTCTCCCCGAACAATATACCCAACCCGATAGTGGCATAACAGTCATTGGCACTGGCCTGACACTTGCAAGTATACCACTTGTAATGCTTCTTGAATGTTTGTGAATTTGAACATATAGCGGCAAAGAAGTTATATGTTATACAGTTATACAGAATAAAATCTGAGGGAGGAAATTGTTATGAAGTTAGATTTATTTAAATGTATTAGCAAACCGGCTGTAAGGTATTTTTTCCTGATTGCGGGCATGTTAACGGTATTTTTATTACAATCAACTGCCTATGCCCTTACCTTGAATGTAGTTGGCTCCGATGGTCTGCCGGTTACCGAATACCGGTGGCTGGTTGAGGAAGATAAAACCTATCAGGTTAAACCCGGCGTATCTGATGTTAATACCTTGGCTGTACGCTTTCATTCCAGCTACATGCCGGTGGCGGCTAAGGGTGATGATACAACGCCTCCTACCGATCTGGCGTTATCACCCGATAAAGCTTACTTTATATCCGTGCTTCCTAAGGAACAGGGAAGCTATTCCCTGGGCGGCGCGCCGATTGCAGCTGGTCAGCAGAGCGTTACAGTAACGGTAAATAAACTCCCGTTTCCAACAGCGCAGATTTCCATATTCGTATTTGAAGATAATAAACCCATAAATAATGCGCCTGATCTTCCGGCTGAAAAAGGTCTGGCGGGATTTGGAATCATAGTGGAAGATGCAGGCGGACGATACGGCGCATCGGCAGGCATGCAGATGATGGACGCCTTCGGAAATCCGCTGGGCACCACCTATAATCCCGACGGCTCTGTAGATGAGATGGGCAGCGGAATACTCTTAACCGATAAAAACGGCCGGATTAATATTAAAAATTTGGCGCCCGGTAAATACGGTATACAGGCTGTGCCGCCTGCCGGAGGCGGCTGGGTTCAGACATCTACTATTGAAGGCACCAAGGTGGTAGACGCTTGGGTAAAAGCCAATGAACCGCCATATTTTCAGGAATTCGGCACACCCGGTTTTCATGTATTTTTCGGTTTTGTAAAGCCGATGAATGATACCAGCGTCTTAACTGGCGGAAGCAGCATTACCGGTCAGATCGTAAATTTACACCTCTCTCGTCCGCCTAACTACGCCTTTTATAATGGCGCACCCTTTGAGCATACTACTCCGTGGGTAGGTCTAAATCTGGGCGCTGCCGGCGGCGGACAGGGTATTTATGCCAAACAGGTAAATGGAGACGGGACATTCTCAATTCCCGATGTGCCGCCCGGTAATTACCAACTGGTGGTTTGGGATAGCGCACAAGATGTAATCTTTGCTTTTTTAACGGTTAACGTACCGGAGGGCGGCGAAGAGGTTGCATTGGGTGAAGTGCCTGTTTTTCAATGGTTTACCCGAGTTGAAAACTACATATTCTATGATGAGAATGAAAACGGCTTTTGGGATGACGGCGAGGTTCCTATATTTGATCAAAGGGTTAACCTGCGCTGGCGCGATGGCAGTATTTACCAGTTCGCAGTTACAGATATGGAGGGATTTGTTCCCTTTGATCAAGTATTTCCGTTTTTTAGCTGGCTGGTGGCCGAGGTGGATTCAGCGCGATTTAAACCTACCGGCGTTACAGTGGTGGTTGATGACGGCGGCGCTATTGACCCTGATAATCCCTGGACTTTTGGCGGACAGTTAAATCCGCAGCCACAGTCTGAAAACTACGACCTGCCCTACCGCACGGAAACCGGTGCGGTAGTAACTCAAGCCTTTCAGGGTTTTATTGGTCAAACCAATGCCTTTATGTGGGGCAAAAAAATATACTCTTTTGGTGAAAATGGCGGTATATCCGGTGTTGTATATTATTCCGTAACCCGTGCAGAAGATGATCCACAGTTGGGTGTAGCAGAAGTTTGGGAGCCGGGTATTGCGGGAGTTACGGTCAGATTATATGATGCTACCGGTACTGTTTTACTTAATGAAACTCTAACCGATAGCTGGGATGATAATCCTCCTACCTGCTGTCAAGGCTAACCTTTTGTATTTAAAGGTGATACTAAAGACTGCTATGACGGCCTGCGGAGCTTTAATCAGGCGCGCCCGGGCGTATTCGACGGCGCTTACCGCTTTAATTCGTATTATCCCGGGGGAATGGGTTCCGGCAGCCAGTTGGTACAAGGAATCCCTGAGGGTGATTATATAGTTGAAGTCATTCCGCCTGCCGGTTATGAAATCGTAAAAGAAGAGGATAAAAATGTTGATTTTGGCGATGATTATGAACCCGACAGCGTGGTTGGAGCAGCCGGAATTAAAGCTCCGGCTTGCGTAGGGCAGCGGCTGTATCCGGTACCGGATGAATATTCGCTCTTTCCGCTGTTTGATGATGACGGCGATCCCGTGCCCCCGTATAGAGCCGGAGAGATGCCCCCCCTATGTAACCGTAAACAGGTTTACTTAAGCGCCGGACAAAATGCAAGCGCTAATTTCTTTTTATTTACCGAAGTGCCCATTGCCGGACATATATATGGTTTTGTCTTAGATGATACGGCTAATGAATTTGATCCCCGGTCCCCGCAATTCGGTGAAAAATACGCCCCGCCATGGCTGCCTATATCGCTTCGCGATTGGAAAGGCAAGGAAATACACCGCGTATACACGGATGAGTACGGAGTATACAATCTATTGGTTCCCTCCACTTATACGGCTAATTTACCCCAGCCCAGCGGAATATCCCCCAGTATGCTTACTGTCGCTATAAATTCTCCGGTTATGCCTGACCCTGATAATCCGGGTGAATTTATCATGGACCCGTATTTTAACCGCAAATACAGTCAGTTTAGTTATACTTTTCAGTTTATGCCCGGTACAACTACATATCTGGATACGCCGGTGCTGCCTATAGCGGCCTTTGCAGGGGCTGATCAGTTTCCATTGGATTGTGAATTCCCAGACGGCACGCCAAAGATTTATTCTGTAAGCGGCGCCTTGGGCGGTCCTTATGTTTCGGCTATAGGAGAGCAAATTTCCATTATTTCAGAAGGCGCTAATGTAGCGGTATCTAATCCCGCTTATGAAGGGATTGAAGGCTCGACACCCAAAAGTATAACCAGAGACTATGGATTTGGATCTTCAGGTACGGTAAGTATAGGCGATATACCGCTTATTGTTGATTCATGGACGCCTGATCTGATTGTAGCCACTATTCCAGAGGGCGCTAAAACCGGAGAATTGGCGATAAGCCGCAATGATAATTGTAAGTCCAGTATCGTAGGGCTGACTGTTACAATAGCAACAGATGCTGATACATTTAATGTCTTAAATGTACCGCAAGGCGGCTCGATACAGGATGTAATTGATATTGCCGAAGCGGGCGATCTTATTTTAGTGCCGCCCGGAAACTATGAAGAGCTGGTAATTATGTGGAAACCGGTTCGCCTGCAAGGTTGGGGTCCCGGCAGCGTTATCATAAA
The DNA here is from genome assembly GCA_024276125.1 of bacterium. Lineage (GTDB taxonomy): Bacteria > SZUA-182 > SZUA-182 > SZUA-191 > JAJRXT01 > JAJRXT01. The sequence goes on along the minus strand of JAJRXT010000053.1, from coordinate 9,592 downwards.
CGCAGTTAAAGTTCCTTCAGAAAAATTAGACCAATGGCGCCAGAAAGTCAATGACTTAATTGATGCCGGCTCTATAGACCTATTACCCGGTCAGCAGGTAGGCGGCGTTGGAATTGAGCCGGAAGTGATAACTTTATTTACTGAAGAAGGTTCGGGCATACTTGTGCTTTCATTGGATGAGGCCCCGGAGTCCGGCGGTTTCGGGCTGGTAAATGACGAGCCTAATGCCAGAATAGACGGGCTTACCATAACTGGAGCGGATCATGCAGGCGGTATTGTGGTTAATGGATATGCGCATTATCTTGAAATATCCAATAACCGCATTATAAACAACGCCGGATTCTACGGCGGCGGTATTCGTATAGGTCATTCATTACTAGTCATAAATGATGATACGCAATATCAAAGCGCATACAATGACCATGTCCGTATTCATAATAATCATATTACGCAAAACAGCGGTTTAGGAGAACGCGGTAATGCGGCAGGCGGCGTGGCCCTATGCGCCGGCGCTGATAACTACGAAGTGAGCGAAAACTTTATCTGCGGAAACTTTACGCTGGGCGAAGGCGGCGGTATCGGTCATTTGGGTTTAAGCGATAACGGAACGATTGCCCAAAACACCATTATATTTAATGAATCCTTCAGACAGGGCAGCAGCGTATCAGGCGGCGGTATATCCATTGCCGGCGCTCCGCCTTTAGGCGGCGCAGGCGTCAGTCTTAGTCCAGGGTCCGGTTCTGTAAAGGTTATCTCCAATTTGATTTTGGGCAATTCCGCCGGCGCCGGAGACGGCGGCGGAATAAGGACAAACCGGATTAACGGACAGGATGTTGAAAATAATCCCAATAATCCTGCCGATTGGTATTCGGTGGATATCCTAAATAATATGATCGTAAATAATATGGCGGCTTTAGCCGGCGGCGGAATTTCTATGCAGGATACCGCTCTAATTAATATCCTGCATAATACCATAGCCAATAATGACAGTACGGCGGTGGCATCAGAAGCGTTTACTCCCGGGGTACCCAATCAATCCAATCCTCAGCCGGCCGGTATTGTGGCGCGTAAACACAGCCCCGAACTAGCCGCTGTTTTTGGAGAAGATGAGGCGGTTGACTCGTTTAAGGAATTTCCCAATCCGCAATTAACCAATAATATTATATGGCACAACCGTTCATTCTACTTTTATGTTGATGAGAACCAACAGAATGCGCCGGTATACAACCTGCTGCCCGATCCAAATACGCCGGTATATGATGATCTGGGAGTTTTGGGCACGGCCTCGGCCGAACTGCTTGACCCGCAATTCTGCATTCTAAGCGATACAACTGTAGCCAGCGACTATAATGTCAATAACACACTAACTGATCCGCTGTTTATAAGCGAGTATGTAAACGGTGATCGCGGGTTAACCATAAAAATTCCGGAACCCACCACCGCATTTCAGGCGCCTGCCGCTTGGGATGAGGGAGGCAATTTTATTAAGGTACGTTTTGGACCGTTGACCCTTAATCGTGTGGATAATGGGCAGCCCTACGGTAATTATCATCTTATGACCGGCTCGCCTGCGGTAGATATTGGTAACAATATAATCAGCAGTTTTTCCGATTTGACTGTTGATTACGACGGCGAGGCGCGTCCTGACGCTTTTGGAGTTGATATCGGCGCTGATGAGGCAATGCCTGATACAATAACTATTACCAAACTGGAATTCCAAGTGCGCCAAACTCGGCGGCGGGAAATACATAAGCTTATAATTCAGGCTGCATCAGATGCCCCGGGCGGTTGCGTGACTTTAACTGCTTCTTGGAACGACGGCGCTAAAGTCTATAATGAAGTTATGAGATACAGAGCATATCGGGGAGATTATATTGTTGTTAACCGCAGAACGGATAAGCCGGTAAGCAATGTAACAATAACCAGTACCGGCGGCGGTTTGGTAAATGGATTGCTGACAGAAAGAGCGCCCGACCGCCGGACTTCTCCCAAAAAGCGCTTTAAAGAAAGTCCTAAGCGTCCGGCGCCTTATTGGGAATCCAAACTTACTAAGGATGAGTTCTTTAATCAAGGCAAAAAGGTAATATCTGAGACCGGTCTAATTAATTTTCATGTCGGGAATAAACCGGATGAAAGTATGCCGGATAGTACGAAAACCGATACGGCGGTGTTTTCCGATACATCGCTTTTTGTTCAGTGTCCGGGTGATACGGACGGCGACTGTATTATAGATACGCCGGACCCGGCTCATCCCAATGCGGTCTGCATGCACATAACATCAGGAGACGGTTATGCCACTATGGCTGATGGCGAGCCTATGTATATATTCGGTTTTGCCGATTTAACCGGTACTCTCCCCAATGAGGTTATGAATGCCGGAATGCTGGCAGCTACTTATCCAGCTCCCACAATTGTACTTGATGAGGGCGATGAGTTTTACTTAAACCTAACCAATGTGGGTATGGCGCAGCGACCTGACCTATTTGATCCGCATAGTGTTCACTGGCACGGTTTCCCTGAAATAGCGGCCATTTTCGACGGGGTGCCGGGGCCTTCTATAGCCATTAATATGGGGTATACCTTAACCTATTATTATAATGTGGTGGAGCCGGGTACTTATATCTGGCATTGTCATGTTGAGGCTACCGAACATATGCAGATGGGTATGCTGGGCAGCCTATATGTACATCCGAGGCAAGACGGTACTCCCTATACCTATAAAGGACGGGAATATACTAAGTTTGCCTACAATGACGGTGATGGTTCAACTGGTTATGATGTAGAATATCCTATTCAGATTAGTCATTTTGATCCGGATTTTCACTATGCCGACGAGCATGCTCAGCCGTTGCCTTTTGCTGCAATGGAAGATAAATATCCCATGCTAAATGGCAGGGGTTATCCCGATACCATTAATCCTAACCCGCTGCCTGCTCCGGCTAAAAACGGCGGGAAAATTTCCCAGAATATAAGTTCCCTGATCGAAGCGACTGTAGGTCAAAGAATTCTGCTGCGGGTTACCAGCGTCAGGATTACTTCCGGTACTGATACTATAACGGTTTTGGGCATTCCTATGCAGGTAATTGCTAAAGGCGCTCGTATGCTGCGCGGCCCAAGTCCTGACGGCGGAATCACACCGGGTAAAAATCTGTATTATGAAACCAATACATTAACTCTTGCCGGAGGCGAAGCATATGATGTTATTCTTGATACAACCGACGCAGCGCCCGGAAGATACTTTTTATACACTACCAATCTACAGAACCTAAATAACAATACGGATGATTTCGGCGGTATGATGACCGAGATTATTGTTAATGCTGAATAATACTGTAGGGGAGGGGTTTATCCCAATACTGTTGACTTAAGATACCGAAGTTTAAAAATGTAGGGTGGAACAAGTTCACATTGGAAATGAGACTAAACAAAAAGATGTTAAGCTTATGTTTTTTGATAGTTGCGCATCCACCACACCTAGCGGTGAGCAATAGTGGTGGATTCGGGGTAATCAGTAAATAATCTTATTGCCTTTAATTTATGGTGTGTATCCATTATATAAGACCCCTTAATCCACCCTACGGCAACTTAAGAGACCTGTCATTGCCAACGAAACGAAGTGGAGTGAAAAATATCTCTTCCAATAGCGTACAGATTCTTCATTCCGCTTCGCTTCATTCAGAATGACGGCAACCTTAAGTCAACAGCATTGCGCATCTTAGGGCGGGGACAAGCCGCCGTCCCCTACAGCTTAATAAAATCAATATCTCTTATGTCAAACTCAAGTTTTGGCTGCATACTCATAAACCAGGAGGAGTATAATGAATAAAATACTTAAAAAACAGTCGGTATTGCTGATTATGCTGTTGTGGTTCTTACCCTTTCGGCTGGAGGCTGCAATCACCGGTCTGGAGGGTAATACCTTTAACTTAACGGCTAAGGCTGATTATATTGATACCGGAGAGGGTAACAGGCTTTTATTCTGGGGATATGCAAATGCTGATGCAAGCGCGCAGTATCCAGGTCCTACTCTGATTGTTAATCAGGGGGACAGCATCACCATAAATCTTGGCAATGAGCTTGATGTACCGGTATCTATTGTCTTTCCGGGTCAGGAAAATGTAGAGGCAATCGGCGCCGCAAGCGGATTGCTTACCCGTGAAGCCTTACCGGGCGAGGCAGTAAGCTACAGTTTTATAGCCTCTCATGCCGGCACTTATCTTTATCACAGCGGCAGCCGGCCGGAGTTGCAAGTTGAAATGGGGCTGGTAGGAGCGCTTATTGTGCGTCCTTATGGCTATGACGAGCAGGCTCCAACGGCTTATGAGCATCCCGATTCAGCTTATGACCGAGAATATTTGTTCTTAATGACTGAAATGGACCCGCGTATTCACAATACAGTACAATTTGAGGGTGTGGCCGCTTTGGATGGTACTGATTATCTAACCGATTATTCTCCTACGTACTGGTTTTTTAATGGCCGCAATTTTCCTGATACCCTGCTTTCAAATAATGTGCCTTGGCTTCCCAGCCAGCCATATACCAGTCTGGTACTTATGTACCCGGGGGAGCGGGTACTCAAACGGATTATTTGTGCAGGCAGGGACTTACATCCGCATCATACGCACGGCAATAATATACAGACTATAGCCAAAGATGGCAGACTGCTGGCCAGCGCCCCGGGTTCGGGGGCTGATATTAGTTATTCCGAGTATACTTTACAGGCTGTTCCGGGGGAAACCGCTGATGCGATTTTTACTTGGACTGGTAAAAAAATGGGTTGGGATATTTATGGTACTGGTGAAGGATTTGAACATGATTGTGTTGATACAAACGGCGATGATTTTGACGATACAACTTGGGAATACTGTCCTGATCACGAAAAGCCCTTTCCGGTTGTTTTACCGGAAGCTCAAAGCGTTGTTTTCGGAGGATTATACAGCGGCAGTCCTTTTTTAGGTCTAGCTGGAAACCTTCCCCCGGGGGAAGGCGGATTAAATCCATTTGGAGCCTACGCTTATCCTTGGCACTCTCATGCTGAAAAGGAATTAACCAATTATAATGTGTTTATCGGCGGCATGTTGACTTTACTGTTCATCTTACCCCCAGAATAAGCAAAGGAGGAAAAAGGTTATGAATTTTAATATTGTTATAAGAGCATTAAAAAGGTTGATCCTGCTCTTGCCGGTAATGCTGGTTGTACTGGTCTCATCTACTTATGCTGCGGATGTTTATCTGGTTGCTAAAGAGTTTGACAAAACTATGGCTGACGGCAGTGTGGTCAATATGTGGGGATTTGCGCTTTCTGATGCGGGTTTTACAACCGTAGGCAGTCCAACCGTACCGGGGCCTATGATAACCGTACCTGTGGGTGATAACAGTCTAAACATTTATTTGCGAAACGATCTGGCGGATGAGTCTGTATCTATTATAATACCGGGGCAGGCTGCCAATCTATCGCCTGTATATTTTACGGATTCTAAAGGCAGGCAGCGTCTTGAGTCTTTCACTACAAAGACGGCGCCCGGGACTATCGAAACATATAGCTGGAGTAATCTTAAACCAGGCACATATATTTATCAAAGCGGAACGCATCCGGCCTTGCAGGCGCCGATGGGATTATATGGCGCAGTAATACATGACGCGGCTTCAGGTACAGCCTATAATGATAATCCCAATATAGACGCATCTTATGACAAGGAAATTGTACTTTTCTACAGTGAGATAGACCCTGCGCTGCATCAGGCGGTAAATAACGGAACGTACGGGACGGCGGCATATCCATCTACTATTGATTATGCTCCTAAATATTTTCTCATAAACGGGGAGTCATATCCTTATGTTGACGGTTTGCCTGCTGATTTATATATGGGACAGCGGGTATTAATCCGTTTTTTAAGCGCCGCATTAAATGACCATGTACCGGTTTTGCAGGGTAATTATATGAGCATAATAGCGGAAAACGGCAATTTGTATCCTTATGTAAAAGAGCAGTATTCAGTTTTATTATCTGCCGGTAAAACCATAGATGCGATCTGGAATCCTAGCTCGCCCGGTATATATCCGGTTTATGACCGCCGCCTGCAATTGACCAATAATGGAGAGCCTGAAGGGGGGATGCTGGCCTATCTGGAAGTAGGGCCTGTCGCAAAAGATGACGGCTACAGCATTGATGAGGACAATGTTTTAATAATAACCGACCCCGGCATCGCTAGCGGCAATAATTTGGGCGTATTGTCTAATGATACGGGAGTCGGCGCTTTATCGGGTGTTTTATTTAATGATGTATCGCATGGTCAATTATCCTTGATTTCAGACGGTACATTCAGTTACAGACCGGATGCGGATTTTCATGGTACGGATTTTTTTGCATATAAAATAAATGATGATAATCATACCAGTAATTTAGCTGTAGCCAAAATTACGGTGAATTCGGTCAATGATCTGCCGGTGGCGGCGGCGGATTTTGCCAGTACCCCAAAATCTGATCCTGTAATTATTGATGTAATTGCCAATGATTATGATCCGGACGGTAGTATTGATCCTGCTTCTATACAGATTATAAGGCGCCCCTCAGGGCTTGCGGGAAGGGTTGTAGTTAATGATAACGGCACAATAACTTTTATACCGAGACGCTCAAGAAGGTGGAGAGATTCCGCCTATTTTACCTATAATGTGCGTGATAATGAGGCGGGTGTTTCTAATACGGTAAGGGTTACGGTGCAAATTACACAAGACTCCAGCGGAGGCAGAGGTACCGGCAGAGACGGTAGGTTTAGAAGGTAAATATACTATCGTATAGGTACGGGGCTTTAAAACCCAATGCTGTTGACTTAAAGTAATTGTCATTGAAACGGAGTGTAGTGAAGAATCTGCTCTTGTATGCGAGTAGATTCTTTGGCCAAAGGCTGAAGAATGACAGCTAATGGCATCCTTTTTAAGAAAACGCTATACTATTAAAAAATAAGGTGGAATACATAATGGAGCATACTTATATAAAATATAAGACAGCTGTATTTGCGGTATTGTTGGCTGCAATTTTATTTTTCATGGCCGGTTGTTCCGCTGTAGTTGATAATAAGGTTTTGCAAGCCGAGAATAAGCTTGAAGCTGCTGAAGATATTTGGGGAATCGAGATCATAGGTATCAGGCGTACAGCGGCGGGTAATCTGCTTGATTTTCGTTATAAAATAACCGAGCCTGAGAGGGTATTACCGCTTTTAAAGCGTCAGGTCAGACCGTATTTAATTGAGCAGGTAAGCCAAGCCAAGCTGGGGATCCCCAATCTACCCAAAGTAGGGCGCCTGCGCAGCGGCAGTAATCCGTCTATAAACCAGACATATTATATGCTTTTTACAAATCCCAATGGTTTTGTAAAAGCGGGGGACAAGGTAAGTGTAGTAATGGGAGATTTTAGGGCTGAAAATATTATAGTGCAATAAATAGTTTATAAACCCAAACTGTAAGCATAGGGTTTAAGCAAAAACAATTTATATAATTTGTTTTTGTATTGACAAAAAACAATGTCTATGTTTATATATTCATAAGATACAATTTTAAACTCAATCGAGTATAGAGGCAGTGTTTTAATTTAACAATCGTGTTTATTCTGTCATTTTTCATGAAAGCTGGATTTTCGTCTTTTAACATAACGCACCGCAGGTAGCGGACTATCCCTTGTAGCCGCCGACCGCAAGATCGGCCATGTGGCGGGTTTAAAAACCTGCGGCTACAAAAGAAAAAAAGGGGATTTCCTATACTATGCAAAATATGTTATAGACTCCTGTTCCACGAGGACAAGCTTTACGGAAATGACATGAAAATTTAATTACGACATAACTTAGTACCGAAGAATCTATTAGTTTGACCCCTAAGTCAACAACAATTAGTTGGCAGGCGGGATTTTTTATAAGCTCAAATAAGATACCTATTTTTCTGGATGTGTTAAGGAGGGGGTTAAGATGGCGGATGATTCTCTGGATAGCGTAACTAAAGTATGGAAAAAAATCAGCGATACTGTAAGTAAAGGACTTAAAACCGGAAAAGACGAAATAGTTAGAACCACCAGGATGGGTAGTATTCGGCTGGAAATCTCATCTATCAAAAGCCAGATAGAAAATAAACAAAAAGAATTGGGCAAAGACCTGTATAATTTATGGAAAAAAGAAGCAATTGATATTGCGGACTTAGAGGGTCAATTACTTGCTATAAAGCAATTAGATGAACATATTTTAGAAAAAGAGCATGAAATTGCAAAAATAGTTGAAGAAAAAGAACATGACAAAGAAGCAAGAGCTAAAGAGAGTGAGGCAGAAGCAAAAGCTAAAGAAAGCGTTGCGGAAGTAACAATACAAGCGCAGGAGTTTTCTGTAGAGGTAGAAGAAACGGAAATTCCAATAGATACAGAAAAGACTATCGAAGTAGAGGCTGAAACTGAAGAGATTGTAACTGGCGAAGAACATTCAGCAGAAGCATCAAAAGAAGAGTTGCTAGCCGATAAGACGGAAGATTCTACTGATACTGAAGATAAACAGGATTTAGCAAAATAGCAGTAATTGATAGTCTTGTAAAGAGCGCCTAACTGTCATGCTGAGTGTCTTTAGATGCGGGTTTTTAAACCCGCATCCTATTGGTTGCAAGCCCGACTTAAAAGTCGGCGGCTACGGGAACGAGCCAGCTATCTGCGGTGCGTTATGTTTTACATTTTTGTAATGTAATCCAAGTTGCGACCGATAGTGAAATTATCCATTTTTGTCATTCTGAGGCCGAAGGCCGAAGAATCTCCCGTCCGTACGCGTGCAGATTCTTCACGGAGTTTATCCTCGAGCAAAGCGAAGGGCTTCGTCGCGAGCCTGTGTCACAATTGAGGAATTGCCATTTTCCCTGTTATTCCCGTGAAGCTTGTTCTCGTGAAAATGGGGAACGGGAATACATAACTTACTGAAAAGACTGGATTTTTGCTTCAGAAGGTAATTTAATATAAATTGGGGCTGTGGCGCAGTTGGGAGCGCGCTTGACTGGCAGTCAAGAGGTCGGGGGTTCGAATCCCCCTAGCTCCACCATATTTTAAAAAAGGGGTTAGTTATTATTGGCTAGCCCCTTTTTTTTGTGTCTTGGCTGCACTTTGGCTGCGATTGGTTGTTGTTTTAAAATTACAACCCCGGCGTTTGAGCGAGAGTGTGTTGTACCCTTACGCGTTGTTGTTTTACCCGCCAGCTAGACAGGCAAATAAAATACCTGTTCTAACTTCAGCTTATATCCGGTGTTATCCTCCAAAGACTAATACACTAACCATTTTCAATTGGTGGTGTCGGATTCTAAAAATCCGACTGTTAAGCTGTAATGATTTTTAGAATCAGGCAGCCCCAAATATTTAATCTTTGCAAGCAAATTGGTATTATACCATTTCCATGTTGACATGGCACCATAAAGGTGCTATAATTCTTTTAGGCTTAATATGGATTCCGGGGTCTTATGTAACCATCAATTCAATCAGTGAATGTAGGAGGGCTTTCCCTCGTTTTTGTTCATTGTGGATGAACTCGAAAAAACCAATATATAATGGGAGTTTTTCCTGTGATATTCCTCTATGAGG